>JACNLK010000024.1 GCA_014381505.1 Candidatus Desulfatifera sulfidica
GCTGAAGTCGGCACGAAGCAAGTTGGCACCGCTGAAATCGGCATCTCGCAGGTCTGTATCTCTGAGATCAGCCCCCGGGAGATTGGTGCCTTGCAGTTTGGCGCCCCGCAGGTCGGCTCCGCCAAGTCTTGCGCGGCGCAGATTGGCACCACTGAGATCAGCATCCCTGAGATCGGCCTTTTGCAGATTGGCCTTGATCAGATCAGCGTTGCGCAGATCGGCGCCACTCAGTTTGCAGTCAGGACAGTTTTTTGCCATTTGTTTGATGGTGAGTTTGGCATTTTCGTGGTCACGGGGGCTGGGCGAGAATGAACCCTGTTGAGCGCGGGACTGTTGTGTGCTTTTGGCTGATTGTATGCTGGTCGTGTCATTTCTGGCAGGAAGTGGGGTCTGGCCGTTTGCTGCCCGAGCGGTAAAAGCCAGGGCTCCATTGCTGTGGAAAAGGAGGATGGTATTGCTTCCCGGCTCCTGATAGAGGGAAAAACAGGTGTCGTCCCCATGAAACCATGAGCTGAATTTGAGGCAGAGCTGATTGTCTTCATTGGTCTGCCACTGTCCCTTTTCAATGCGCTTGTCGTGAGATGATCTGGCCTCCAGTCTGCCGTTTGATTCAAAGCTGATTTGGGCCGTGAGGTCGCCTGATTCCAGATTGAGCGGGTTGTTGGTCACCAGGGTTTGAATTTGGCTGCCCGAGAGCGGGGTGTTTCCGGCCTTGAGAAGTTGTTTTTCGGAATTGGCGGCGCAACCGGTCAGCAGGGAAAAGGCGAGGAGGGTGGAGCAGAATAAACGCAAAATCATAATGATTCTCTCGGCAGGGTAACTTCTTGGATTAATATCATTTTTGATGAATTTGTTACTATACCATAAATGGCCTGGATTTGCACCGGCTTAAAGCCGGTTACCAGTCTTCGAGAATTTTCGTACGTTCGAGGTAATCGAGAGCCGCCCACAGATCATCTTCACTGTGTGGTTCCAGGGTGACGAGGGGGCGTAGTTGATTTTTTCTGAGAAAGCTGAAGAGGCCGCTGAAATCGAAGTGACCGCGTCCGGGTGCAAGGTGTTCATCACTCTTGCCATGGTTGTCATGGAGATGGAGTTGGCCCAACCAGGGGCTGAGGCGTGGTAACCATTCCTGCCAGGGAGACTGGGCAAAAGACATGAGGTGTCCCACATCCAGGCAGAATTGTGCCTGGGGGTGGTTCAGGCGCCCAAGGATGTCTTCGTGTGCGGCCGGATTGTGTTCGTAGGTGTTTTCGAGCATGACGGGGGTGTTGTGAATGGCCGCGATTTCGATCAGTTCCTGCCACGTGGCCAGGGCCGCTGCTCTCCACTGTTCGTATTTGTAACCCTGTTTGTTTTCCTCGAACTGCAGGTGGCAGACGATGGAACGTGGTCGAAAGAGAGGAATGAGCTGAAATGCTCGGCGCAGTTTCTCCCGGCTGGCTTCAAGGATCACCGGGTCCAGAGCACCAGGCGCCAGGTCAAAAAAAGGTGCATGAAACGTGCATGGCAGGTCGTGGTCGTGTAGTCGGTCTGCCACGTATTTGAATGTGTCGGGGGATTCGTCATACAGGTGGCGACCTTCAAGGCTGATCTCCGGTTGCAGGCGTTCTTTGATAAAAAAATCCAGATAGGTGTCTTTTAATTCCTGCCAGGGTGCATTGACAAAACACAGCTTGCGTATGGCTTGTTGAGAGGAGTTGATCATGGTGGATTGTTGTTTGAGTTGTACATGAATCAATCATTTCAGGGGTGATTCAGACGAGATTTGGCAGCGATTGATTCTGGTTCAGGTTTGGATAAATTTGCAGATTGGTCATTTTGCCATTGTTCCCAAATTCCTGGAAGGACATTGGGACATTGCCTCCCAGAATATCACGATCGGATTATAAGGACAAGATAAGAGGAAAGGGGTTGTTGACGGTACTCCTGTTATTCGGGGGATCAGTCTTTGCTCAGGGCGGCAGGGAGGGTGAGGATGTAGTCCCGGATCTCATCCCGGACCCGGCGGTAATGGGAGAGGGCTTCATCTGCGGAGGCGGCGTTCCTGGCCAGGTGTGGCGGGTCGTCAAAGCCGCGGTGTATCACCCGGGTTTGTGCCGGAAAGATGGGGCAGGATTCGTGGGCATGATCACAGACCGTGATCACATAGTCAAAGGGTTTGTGGGGCAACTGGTCCGTGGTCTTGCTCTGCTGGCTTGAGATATCAATATTCAGCTCGGACATGACCTGTACTGCCAAAGGGTTCAGGCCGTGCAGTTCCACACCGGCCGAAGCCGCAGTGATTTGGTTCCCCTTGAAGTGGCGGCATAGGCCTTCAGCCATCTGGCTGCGACAGGAGTTGCCGGTACAGAGAAAAAGAATGCTGATGGTCGAAGCAGGGTGGGCGTTCATGGTGCGTTACCGTGATCCGTTGAATTCATTCCTGGTTGTTTATGGGGAAAAAGGCTTCAGATTTTGGTTCGTCCGAGTATTTGTAAAACCGGTTTGATGCAATCTTCATTATAAACATTTGGCACAGTGTTGCACAGATTCTTTTAAAAAATGACATGTGGGTGCGGGTGAATGCGTATGTGGATAATTGGCTTGACAGAACTTAAGCAGATCATTAAGTTGTGCATATGTTCACAAATAGATATTGCTCTATATGCTAAAAATCGTTGCTGGACCAGATGTGGGATCTGGTTGCAGGAGCGGTGAAATATTATAGTTAATTTTTATTGGAGGAATTTGAAATGAACAGGAATGATGATCTGTATCTGGCCGACAGCAGCAAGAGTGTGGCTCAGTTTGCCGCAGACTTTGAGGCGGTGTGCAAGAAGTATGATTTCACCGTCAATAACACAGACACCATGGACATGGCCAAGACTTTCTCGGCCCATGGCGCTGATGTTACTGCTGATTTTGATCTGCATATGATCCAGGTCTGCAAGCCGTCCAAGGCTTCAAAAAGCCTCTCAGGGAATCCCGAACGTTCGATTCTTATGCCCAAGTTTGTCATGGCCTTTAGCAAGGACGGTAAAACCCAGATTCGTTACATGAGCTACAGTGCCGCTGATATCAGCGAAATGATTGATGACGAGGTCTTCCCCGCAGCCCTGGCCGAGACCTTTGCCAAGATTCGGTCAATGATCGACGAGGCCAAATAACAGGTATGGGCCGGGTGATTGTTTCTGTTCATGACTGGAACGTATGAGACCTGATGAATAAAGAAAACGGGAGCGTGTCTGGCGGCATGTTCCCGTTTTCTCCTTTTTCCTTGAGGAATGTACTATGTGGAAGTTTTTAATTTCTATTAATAAAAAACTTGTTTGGGCCATTCCGGTGATGATGGTCGTGGGTTATTTTTTCGGAACCAATGTTGACCAGGTGACCGTCAAGTCACTCAAGCAGCTGATTGTCCCCTTCACCTTCCTGATGGTCTATCCCATGATGGTCACCCTGAACATCAAGCACCTGTTGGATGGAATCAAAAATGTGAAGCTGCAGCTTCTGGCTCAGGTGATCAACTTTTGCCTGATTCCGTTTCTGGCCTATGCTCTTGGGTTATACTTTTTTCCGGATAACCATTACATGGCTCTCGGCCTGCTGCTGGCCTCGCTTCTGCCCACCAGTGGCATGACCATTTCCTGGACTGGTTTTGCCAAAGGGAATATGGGGGCAGCCATTAATATGACCGTTATCGGCCTGACTCTGGGGTCCATTGCCACACCTTTTTATGTGCAGGCCCTGATGGGGGCCAAGGTTGACATGGATGTCGTTCTGGTCATCAAACAGATTGTCTATATCGTGTTTATTCCCATGGCTCTTGGCTATGTGACCAGGACAACGATTGTCAAGCGGGTTGGCCTGCCGGAGTTTAAGAAAACCTGGGCCCCACGATTCCCGTCGCTCTCCACCATCGGCGTCCTGGGGATCGTTTTTGTCGCCATTGCCCTGAAGGCCGAGCAGTTGTCGCAGAATCCGGCGATCCTCTGGAAGATTTTTCAGCCTCTGTTGATCATCTATGTGCTTAATTACGGTCTCAGTACTATACTCGGCAGGATATTATTCAAGCGGGGTGATGCCATAGCCTTGGTCTACGGTACTGTCATGCGCAATCTGTCTATTGCCCTGGCCATTTCCATTAATGCCTTTGGTGATAAGGGAGCCGACGCTGCTCTGGTGATCGCTGTTGCCTATATCGTCCAGGTTCAGTCGGCTGCATGGTATGTTAAGTTAACGAACGCACTCTTCGGGCCTCCTGAGCAAGGGAAAGCCTGATCTGATTTTTTACTTTTTAAATGATCCGGAACTGCCGGAACAAAGGAGGATTTACCAATGCGTATTGCTATTCCAACGAACAACCCGGGAGGCCTTGAGGCAGCACGTTCTGGCCACTTTGGTCAATGTGATGTCTTTACAGTGGTCGAACTCGATGAGAACAAGGCAATTGCGACCGTTGAGAATGTGGACAATGTATCCCATGATTCAGGTGGCTGCATGGTTCCGGTCAATGTCCTGGCCAGTGCCAAGGTCGATGTGATTGTGGTCAGTGGTATTGGCGGTCGCCCCCTGCAGGGTTTCAATAAGGTTGGTATTGATGTGTATTATGCCGACAGTGAAACCGTGGCGACTGCCGCTGCTGTGATTGACAAAATGGTTGCCGGGGAACTGCCGATCATGCGGGTTGATCAAGCCTGTGGCGGTGGAGCGGATTGTCACCACTGAGTTGTTTGATCTGTGTATTTGCTTTTTTGAACTGTCTGAACTATGTTTTATAAATGGATCATACAGGGGGCTGATACCGGCCTGATTTTAGAATCATAGGAAGAAGTATGTCACCACGTCCCAAAAAACTCAGGCTCTGCGAGGGCAATTTCTGTGTCCCTGCCTTTAAACCCACAGGGACTCCGCTCAGTAAGCTGGAGCGTGTCGAGTTGTTTCGTGATGAACTCGAAGCTCTGCGTCTTTGTGATCTGGAGGGATTGACCCAGGAAGAGGCCGGAGTGCGAATGGGCGTATCGCGTGGTACTGTTCAGCGGATTATAACCGGAGCCCGGCGTAAAACCGCCGAGGCCCTGTCTGAAGGGAAGGCTCTTATTTTTATTGCTGAGGACGAGGAATAGAAGATACGAAGGCAGGGCAATACACAAAAGAGTTGAAAACATCAATAGGGTGCACGGCTGACATGGCCTTGCACCCTGTTTGTGTTTTGGGCGATTGCTTTCGCAGTTGCAATCTACAATCCGGAAATGTGTGGTGATGAAGAAGGGCAGGGCTGATGCGGTATCATGAGATATTGGTCAGGTATTTTCACGGGTCTTGTGAAATTCGATGTCCGGCCATTTTTCCATGAAATAATTTAACATCCATTCATTTTCAGCCAGATAGGTGAGAAACCCTTCGGCATCATTGGCGAGAGCCATCTGGTTTTTGTTTTTGAATTCGTTCAGTTTTTTGTCGTTGTCGCAGCTCACCCAGCGCGCCGCCTGAAAATTGACAGGCTCGTAGATTGCCTCAACCCCGTACTCATTCTTGAGCCGGGCCATGGTCACTTCAAACTGGAGGACACCCACCGCGCCCATGATGTAGTCAGCGCCGATCAGCGGCCGGAAGACCTGGACCGCCCCTTCTTCGGCCAGCTGGATCAGACCCTTTTGCAGCTGTTTCATTTTCAGCGGGTTTTTAAGGATCACCCGGCGGAAATGTTCCGGGGCAAAGTTGGGAATACCTGTGAATTTGAGCGGCTCCTTGAGGGTGAAGGTGTCACCGATCTTGATGGTTCCGTGATTGTGCAGGCCGATGATGTCACCGGGCCAGGCCTTTTCCACGTTGGCCCGATCCTGGGCCATGAAGATGGTGGCGTTACCCAGGTTGATATCCTTGCCGAGCCGATGATGACGAACCTTCATCCCCCGCTCAAACTTGCCTGAACAGATGCGAAAAAAGGCGATGCGATCACGGTGGGCCGGGTTCATGTTGGCTTGAATTTTGAAAACAAAACCTGAAAAATCATCTTCCGTGGGCGAGACGTCACGACTCTGGCTGGCCCGTGTGCTGGGGGGAGGGGCCATCTCCACAAAGCCGTTGAGCAGCTCCTGCACGCCGAAATTATTAATGGCGCTGCCAAAAAACACCGGAGTCTGGCTGGCGTTGAGATAGTGGTCGTAATCAAAGGGGTTGGCCGCACCTTCAAGGAGTTCGAGATCTTCCCGGAGTTGATTCGCGTCATATTTGCCGATCAGCTCCTCAAGACGGGGATCATCCAGTGAGTCGATGGTGATACCGTCCTGCAGTCGCGTCTCCTGGCCCGGGGTGAAGAGATGAATTTGTTTTTTATGGATGTTGTAGACGCCCTTGAAGCCCTTGCCCATGCCGATGGGCCATGACAGGGGAGTACATTCAATCTGCAGTTTGTCTTCAATTTCGGCCAGGATATCCAGGGGATCCATGCCTTCCCGGTCAAGTTTGTTGATGAAGGTGATCAGCGGCGTGTTGCGCATGCGGCAGACCTCCATCAGTTTCTCGGTCTGGGATTCAACACCTTTGGCACTGTCGATCACCATGATAGCCGAATCCACGGCCGTGAGGACCCGATAGGTATCTTCGGAGAAATCCTGATGACCAGGGGTATCCAGGAGGTTGACCTCATAGCCCTCGTAGGTGAATTTCATCACCGAGGTGGTCACTGAGATGCCGCGCTCCTGCTCGATGGCCATCCAGTCACTGGTGGCCTTGCGTTCCACCTTGCGGGATTTGACTGCCCCGGCCATGTTGATGGCCCCACCAAAGAGGAGGAGTTTTTCGGTGAGCGTTGTCTTGCCTGCATCGGGGTGACTGATGATGCCGAAGGTTCGGCGTTTGGCCACTTCCAGGGCCAGTTGCTTGTTGGACATGATTATTACACTGCTAGTTTTGCTTTTTGAGGGTCCACTTGATAATATAAGAGGAGAGGTCAGCCGAAAATTGAGGGCTGGATAAAGGAGTCTAAGATAGGCTTTTTGGGCGAAAAAGTAATCAAAAAAAGACGAATTCATTCTGATGAACCTTTTTTCCAACACCAGGGAATTTTTTTTAAGGCTTTGTCTGCCGCTACTGGGGGCTGTCTGGATGTTGTTTGGGTTCGGCGCCGAGGCCTGTGCCCGGACAGAGGAGACTGACTGGTTTGTGGATCGTTACCATGAAGCCCTGTCTAGCCGTCTGACTGAACCCATCCTCTGGCTTGATGATTTTTTTGGTGATCGTCAGGTCGATGATCTGGATCAGGCAACGATGCTGGTCCGCTGGCGCAGCAGCGTGCGCATCATGGAAGGGGAGGGTGTCACCCTGCCCCAGCGTCTTCGAGCCAGGGCCCGTCTGCCCCACTTGAGCGAGCGTCTGCATCTCCTGTTTGAGGGAGATGATCTGAAGGAAACCTGTGCCGAGCAGATTGGCGTGACAGCCGGGGAGTGTCTAAGTGATCCCGATGCACAGAGCCAGGCCAGCCTGGGGCTCATGTATCTGATGTATGATTCCCTGCGTGACCGCCTGGATGTGAGCAGCGGGGCGCGACTGCGCTGGCCGGCTGATTATTATGTCAGGCTGGGGTATGAACGTCTGCTCCACCTGGGCCGGGCCAATGTGGTTCGTCTGAGCGAGACCGGAGTCTGGCGCTCGCTGGAGGGGTATTCTGCCACCAGCCGAGTCGATCTTGACCGGCGCCTGTCGGATCAGTTTTCCAGTCGATTCAGTCTGTATGTGACCTGGAACGAGGATGTCTCGGGCATTGATTGGGGCGGCGAGGCCAGCCTGTATCAGCAGCTCTCAAGTCGAAGCGCCCTGAGCTTTGATCTGGGCATGTACGGTGATAATCGGCCGTCAACCGTGGTGGAAACGTATCGGGCGGGTTGTCGTTATCGGAGCAACTTCTTTCGTCCCTGGCTGTTTTGGGCGGTGGAGCCGGAAGTGCGGTATGTGTTGGATGACGATGGGCGTGAGAGGAATATGATCCAGGGAATTACGTTTTCGATTGAAGTCCTGTTTTCAGAAAAAGACTGGTGGCAACCTTGAAAAATGAGCAATTTTGTTCAAGACCAAGGCGCCGATGAAATTTAAAAGCGCAGCATATGGTTGATATGTGAGCATTTTAAATTTCATCGGCAACGCAGGGTTTGGGCAAAAGAGCCATTTTTCAAGGTTGCCTGGTGATGTTCGAGTAGAGATACCCTGAAGGCTTTGGCGATGTTATTCCGCCGTAAAAAATATCTCGCCGTAATAACTGTGGGCCTCGCCGTTGCTGTCGTCGGTGTCGGTCATCAGGGCCACCGCGTCAATATAGCGGATCTCCTCGCCGAATATGGTTTGCAGGTCATGGCGGACATCACGCTTTTCATGGTACCAGATGCCGGTGTCGTCAGCGCGTGTGCGCAGGGCCAGCATCATGGCGTTTTCCCCGGCATAGGCATTGGCCCAGATCCTGCCCGATTCCGTCTGTGACGACCAGACATAGTTAAGGGCGCGGGTCCGCCAGAAGAACAGGCCGCCGTCAATGACCACATAGATCCGGGCGCTGTAGTCATCGCCTGCCCGGTTCTGTTCAGGCAGCGGATCGAGGCGGTTTTCAATGCGCCAACTCCAGTTGAGGTACGGGGTTTCGTGCAGATCGATGCGAATCTTTCTGAACTGGCCTGAGGCTGTATCTCGGGCCCGAGCTTCCAGGACTCGTTGGCCGTTAAGCTCAGTGATCTGATATATGGTTCGCCCTCCGAACTCTTTTTCTTCCCAGCCGCTCAGGTCACCCCTGGAAAAATCCCCGACAATCAGGTGGGGTGGCTGGCTTAGCTCTTCTCCATGGGTAATGCCAGGACAGAAGAGGATCAGCCCCATGAGCCATATGGCCCCTATGAACCTCATGAGTTCTGTGGATCCCGTGAGCTTACCAGGAATCGCACCTGGTCTGACCAGCTTAACGGCGATTGAGGTTGCACGCATTGGTCTGCACCAGTGAACTTTCGAGGGTCTTAAAAAAATCCCTGGCCGCCAGATCGTTGGGTTCGCGTTCCAGTCGCTGGTCATAGGTGGCCACCAGGGTGGTGACCAACTGCAGGGTGTCTTCTTCCGTCAGGGAGCCGATTTCCTCCCAGAGATCTGTGGGTGTCTTCATGGTTTCGTCTGTTGGTGGAAAATTTTCTTTTCAGGGAACTGACTTGCTGTTCGTCACGGGACACAGGCTTCCTTTGCGCAGGTCGGATGGACTGACCGTGTATTTTGATTGTATCTGTGATTTCATTCTACATGAAAATCATGGCTGGGTGAAAGATAAATGGTAGCCATCTGTGATGGACTCACAATAATCCGTCATTCCAGGGGAAGTCCTTTTCCTGACCATGCTGGGCAGTCTGTTTTGGTATGGGCAGGATGTTGTCTTGTTCGAATAAAATATCGCAATGCCCAAGTGCTCTCCCTGACGCGGTTTTGTCAGGAAGTCACT
Organism: Candidatus Desulfatifera sulfidica; assembly: GCA_014381505.1. Lineage (GTDB taxonomy): Bacteria > Desulfobacterota > Desulfobulbia > Desulfobulbales > Desulfocapsaceae > Desulfatifera > Desulfatifera sulfidica. Next base: position 9,452 of record JACNLK010000024.1, read on the forward strand.
TATTGATTTGTAATTGACTAATCAAATCAATAAGTGATAAGATTAGTCCATGAAAATGAATCATCAATGGATTTGGCAGAGTAAACGCTGGCCAGATTTTACCCACAAGGCACCTGATACCACCCTTGCCTATCACCATTTTGGGCAACTCACCATGGTGGAAACACTGTTGAGCCCTCTGCTCACACAGGAGTTGGTGGCTCTGGCCCTTGAAGACGAGGCGGTGGCGACCTCACTCATCGAGGGGGAAGTGTTGCAGCGAAGTTCTGTGCGTGCCTCGGTGTACAGGGCATTGCACATCGAAGGTGAGGAAACGGCACACTCCACAGTGCAGACCGACGCACTGATTGATGTGTTACTCGATGCAAAAAATGGCTTGGCCCCGTTGACCCACGAACGACTTTTGGGGTGGCACCGGGCATTGTTCCCAACCGGTCAGTCAGGACTACGGACCATTCGGGTTGGGATGTACCGAAATGACGAAAAGGGAGAAATGAAAATTGTTTCAGGGCCATGGGGGCGGGAGAAGGTGCATTACATCGCTCCTCCTGCCTATCTTGTCGAAGGCGAGATGAACCGATTTCTCCTCTGGCTGAATACGGAAAAAAATCTCAATGTCGTCATTAAATCTGCGGTGGCGCACCTGTGGTTTTTGCTTATCCATCCCTTCGACGACGGTAACGGCCGTCTCGCTCGGGCAATCAGCGATTATGTGTTGTCTGCTTCAGAGAAAGTACCATCGACGCTGTTCAGTGTCGCGTCCGAGATCAATAATCGCCGGAAAGAGTATTACGGCGAACTGGATAAGGTTTGCGTGCGTGGCGATGTCGATATAAGTGCATGGATAGCATGGTTTGTCAATATGCTCTGTGCAGCACTCGATCACGCGCTGGGAAAGATTGAAGCGGTGAAGATCAAAGCACTTTTTTGGGACAAGGTCCGAAACGTGACCATCAATGAACGTCAACGCAAGGTGATCGCCAAAATGCTCAACAGACTCCCAGAGCCTTTCGAGGGTGGAATGAGAACCGCCAAATATGCAGCCATTGCCAAAACTTCGAAACCAACAGCCACAAGGGACCTGAATGACCTCGTCCAAAAGGGAATTCTGAAAAGTCAGGGTGCTGGACGGGGTGTTTACTATACACTGACATGAGATTATTTTTAGGAGCGGTCAGCACATCGTATTAAAGGGGCAAGTAAAAAAATGTATCTAACAACTCTGAAAAATAAAATATCCGATAAGTCCCTCACCGTGGGCATCATTGGTCTTGGTTATGTCGGATTGCCCCTGGCCGTTGCTTTTCTGCGTAAGGGGATTCGAGTTATTGGTTTTGATGTTGATCAGAATAAGATTGACGTTCTTGCTCGAGGCAAGAGTTATATAAAGCATGTTTCCGGGGATGAGCTGGCCGGTTATGGAGAAACAGGTCTTTTTGTATCAGATTTTTGAGGATGGAGAGGTGTGGCTGGAAATGCTCAGCAAAAGGAACCTGCTTACTCGTACCTATGATGAGTCACTGGCCAATGAAGCGTATCTGTTGATTAAGGAACGTTATGCCGGCGAAGTTGAGCGATTGGTGAATTGGCTGCAGGAACAGAGGGGCGATGTCGCAGATTGATCTTCCCGAGGCGATCTGTGAACACTAGCATGGGATTTATTCCCGGTTTCTCGAGATAGAACAGGCGATCCTTTTTGGTTCCTAGGCCTTGGGGGGGGTGGCAAGTCGGGATTTGATATTGATTTGTCCTATGCAGGTGCCGGGGTTGCTGGCCAGCTGGTTGACAACATAAGAGATTATCTGGAAGTATCCGCCCCCCCTTTTTTTTTTTGGTTTTCTCTTTAGGCTCCCTTGGAAAATTGTCTTTTTATCTAAAATCTTCGTTGCGCGAAAAATTTTATCCTCGGAATATCGACTATATGCCTGCAGTAAAATTTTTCGCGCACCTTGATCGTGAATGAAAATCCTAATTTTTCAAAGTACCCTTTAGTCAATCACTTTAAATCCGATTGCGGCGATCGTCTCTTTCACTTCTTGCGGATCAGCCTCCCCCGTAAAACGGGCCTCTCCTTTATCGAGATCAACCGTAACATTCTCAATACCTGGAATTTCCTCCAAGGCCTTTGTGACGGAAGCAACACAGTGCTGGCAGCTCATGCCTTTGATTTTGATAGTCGTCATGGTGTCCTCCTTGATTATATGGTTGTAGGGTTTATACTACAATGTATAGGGATTGTTGCCTCAAATACAAGGGGTGAAAACAGAAGGAGACACCATGGCTTCCATGCAAAAAATACAGCTTGAAGTAAAGGGCATGCATTGCGCGGCCTGTTCCAGCCGGATCGAGCGGGTGATTGGGGCTCTGTCCGGAGTGGAGCGGGCCGCGGTTAACCTGGCGGCTGAAACCATAGAGCTGGTCTGGGATGATGAGCTGACGCCCTATGGTGAAATTGCCGAAAAGGTGGCCGGTCTTGGTTTTGAGTTGCTGCGTCCATCTGAATCACTGGAGCAGGCCCTGGAGATGGATATCTCCGGGATGAGTTGTGCCTCCTGCTCCAGCCGTATTGAAAAAGTGGTGGGCGGTCTGCCCGGTGTGTCTTCGGTCACGGTCAATCTGGCCACCGAGACCGGAACGGTGGTGTTTGATTCGCAGCAGACCAGCCAACGCGTTATCCGTCAGGCCATTGCCGGTCTTGGCTTTCAAGCTCGGCCGCGCAGCGTAAGGCTTGATGACTTTGCCCGTAAACGGCAGGAAGTAGCGACACGTCTTGCGGCCATGAAACGGCGACTGTTCTGGTCTCTGGGGCTGGCAGGAGTTCTGCTTACCGTTTCCATGGGTGAGATGCTGGGGCTGCCCCTGCCGGAACTGATCGCCCCTCATCAAAATCCTCTTTATTTCGCCCTCCTGCAATTCCTGCTGGTGGTGCCCATAATGGTTTTAGGCCGCAGCTTCTACCTCATCGGCCTGCCTGCCCTCTGGCGCCGGGTGCCGAATATGGATTCATTAATCGCAGTGGGCACCGGCGCCGCCTTTGTTTATTCCACCTGGAACCTGATCGAGATCATGCTGGGAGTCGATCCGCAGATGAAGGCCATGGATCTTTATTATGAATCGGGTGGAGTCTTGATTGCCCTGGTCTCGCTGGGGAAGTACATGGAGACGAGGTCCAAGTCGCACACCTCGGATGCCATTGCCAAACTCATGGAGTTGACTCCGGATCATGCCATGCTGCTCACGGAGCAGGGGCAGGAAGAAATCCTGGCCGATGAGATTGAGGCCGGCGATCTGCTGCTGATCAGGCCCGGTGACCGTATTCCAGTGGACGGGCTGATCGTCAAGGGGCAAAGCGTGATCGATGAATCCATGCTTACCGGCGAGAGTCTGCCGGTTGCCAAAGAGGAGGGCGCGCGGGTGGTGGGCGGCACTTTGAACAAGAATGGCGTCCTCCATGTTCGTGTGGAACAGGCGGGAGGCGACACTATGCTCGCCCGCATCGTCCGCATGGTTCAGAGTGCTCAGGGCTCCAAGGCCCCCATAGCCGGAATGGCCGATCGGATCAGCCTCTACTTTGTCCCGGTGGTGATGGTGTTTGCGGTGCTCACCGGGCTGGTCTGGTATCTGAGCGGAGCGGCGGAATTTTCGACTTCGCTGCGCTTTTTTATTGCCGTGCTGGTTATTGCCTGTCCCTGCGCCATGGGCCTGGCGACTCCCACCTCGATCATGGTTGGAACCGGCCGTGGGGCCCAGCTGGGGGTGCTGATCAAGAACGGTGAGGCCCTGGAAAAGGCCGAGTCCATTCAGGCCGTGGTCTTTGACAAGACCGGCACATTGACCCATGGTCGACCTGAACTCACCGATCTGGTCAATCTTTCCGCCCGTTATGCTGATGAGGATCTTCTGCGCTGGACGGCTTCGGCCGAGCAGTCCTCCGAGCACCCCCTGGCCGAGGCCCTGGTGCTGGCAGCGGGCGCACAGGGGCTTGAACTGGTGCAGCCGGAGCAGTTTGAGGCCCATGTGGGTCGGGGGCTCAGCGCCCGGGTGGCCGGAGCTGAACTTCTGCTGGGCAATCAGCGATTACTGGAAGAGCAGAACATAATGGTCGATTCGGCCGCAAGAGAGGCAAAGCGACTCTCGTCCCAGGGCAAGACCGTACTGTACTGTGCGGTGAATGGAGAATTGACGGCGCTGCTGGCCATTGCCGATCAGCTCAAGCAAGAAGTGCCAGAGGCCGTGGCCCGGATGAAGGCCATGGGGCTGCGCCTGATCATGCTCACCGGCGATCAGGAGGCCACCGCGCGTGCCATAGCCCGAGAGGCCGGGATTGACCAGGTCATCGCCGGGGTTCTGCCCGAGGACAAGGCGGCCAAGATCATTGAACTCCAAAGCCAGGGTCTGCGCACGGCCATGGTCGGTGACGGAATCAACGATGCCCCGGCTCTGGCCCAAGCGGATATCGGTATAGCCATGGGCACCGGTATTGATATTGCCATTGAATCCGGCGAGGTCGTCATCATGAAAGGGAATTTGGACGGCGTGATCACGGCCCTGAAGTTGTCGCGGGCGGTCATGCGCAATATCCGTCAGAATCTGTTCTGGGCCTTTGGCTATAACGTGGTCGGAATTCCGGTGGCGGCCGGCCTGCTCACTCTTTTTGGCGGCCCTTCACTGAACCCGATGATTGCCGGGGCGGCCATGGCACTCAGTTCGGTCTCAGTGGTCAGTAACGCCCTGCGTTTACGGGGCTTCAAAGGATGATGACGTCGCCACAACCTCAATGTGTGTATCAGCGTCTCTCTTTTTCTGTTTTCGGTAGGGCGAGTATAGGATCCATCGATAAAAAACACGTCATTTCTCGCAGATCTGAGTTGGTGCCTGGCGCCCGATGAAGAGTGAAGTATCCCTGTTGAAAAATGATGGCTGCATCGCCCATTCTCCCCTGTTTTTCTGCTTGACTTTTCCTTGAACAGATTTATATATAATACTGTTTTGCTGAATGACTGTTCATTTATCGACCACTTCAATGCTTGGGGTGGTTTTGTTTTGTTAAAATCAACAAAAGAGGGATTTCTATGAGCTCAAAGTTGGTAGCACCGCACGGTGGTAAAGGTCTTGTTTGCGCATTGCTGGTAGGTCAGGAGCGTGATGCAGAGTTGGAGAAAGCAAAAGGTCTGAAGCAGATCGAGATTTCCGCCCGTACCAAGGGTGACCTGATCATGATGGGTATCGGTGGGTTCAGTCCGCTGTCCGGTTTCATGACCAAGGCTGACTGGAAAGGCGTTTGTGAGAATTTCCAGATGGCAGACGGCACCTTCTGGCCTGTGCCCATCACCCTTGACGTTGATGCTTCTGAAGGTGTCAAGGCCGGTGACGAAATTGCTCTGGTTAAGGATGGTGAGACCTTTGCGACCATGCACGTCTCTGAGACCTTCGAGATGACCGAGGCCGACAAGAAGTGGGAATGTGAGAAAGTCTTCATGGGCGAAGGCGAAGAGTCTGTTGACGGTAAATTCTGGGACCTCGCTCCAGACGATCATCCAGGCGTTATCATGGTTATGGCACAGAAAGACATCAACCTGGCCGGTCCTGTCAAGGTTCTGTCGCAGGGTGAGTACCCAGCCGAGTATCCCGGCGTCTTCCTGACTCCTGCCGAGACCCGTCGCATGTTTGACGAGCGTGGTTGGGCCAACGTTGCTGCCCTGCAGCTGCGTAACCCCATGCATCGCTCCCATGAGTATCTTGCCAAGATCGCCGTTGAGGTATGTGACGGTGTTCTGATTCACTCTCTCATCGGTAACCTCAAGGCCGGTGATATTCCTGCCGACACCCGCGTCAAAGCCATCGAGATTCTGATTGACAAGTACTTTGTCAACGAGAACGTCATCAACGCCGGTTATCCTCTTGATATGCGTTATGCCGGCCCCCGTGAAGGCCTGCTCCATGCCACCTTCCGTCAGAACTATGGCGTTAACAACATGCTGATCGGTCGTGATCACGCTGGTGTTGGTGACTTCTACGGTCTGTTCGAGGCCCAGGAGATCTTTGACCGCATCCCCACCACTGGTGATGCCGGAAAAGACCTGCAGTGCCGCCCCATGAAGATCGACTGGACCTTCTACTGCACCGAGTGTGACGGTATGGCTTCTTTGCGTACCTGTCCTCATGACAAGGCTTCCCGCGTTATTCTTTCCGGTACCAAGCTCCGCAAGGCGCTTTCTGATGGTGCTGAGATCGTTGACCACTTTGGTCGTGACGAAGTTCTGGATCACCTTAAAGAGTACTATGCCAGCCTGACCGAGAAAGTAGAGGTCAAGATGCAGGGTGCCGCTTCCGGTGAGTCCATGTAATTGCTTCACTAAGACTGTAGTTGACGTCTGATAAGGAGATGTTGCCTGTTATGGGTGGCATCTCCTTTTTTTTTGTGTAAACTTCATGGAAGATGAATCTTTGTAAGCGAGTCTCTTCATGATAATGCCCATTGGTCTGTCAATTGCCACTGATCCTGTTCATGTGGATGAGGTTGAATTTTTCGTTGACCTGACCTATACCCGGGATGGGCAGCTTGTCCATGAACAGGCCGTCAACGAACAGATCCTGCGGCTCATTGATCAGGCGGAATGTTTTGTCGTCATTGACATGTTTCTCCTGGGGGATGAGTATGATCGGCGGCTGCAGTTTCCTCCCCTGAGCGACCGCTTTGTGGAGACTCTGGTCAGTAAGAAAAAGAGTTGCCCTGATGTGGATCTGGTCTTGATTACCGATGAGGTCAACACCCATTATGGTTCCAGTACCAGCCCTCATCTAGAACGCTTGCAAAATGTCGGTGTTGAAGTCGTGCTCACGGATCTGAGATCTCTGCCGGATTCCAATCTTTTCTATTCACCTCTGTGGCGGCTGTTCGGCCGGCTGTTCGGGTGGCAGGTCGGGCCAGGTTCTGGCTGTGCGGGGCGGGGTTGGCTGCCCTCACCATTTTCCCCCCAGGGGCCGAAGATGACCCTGGTCAGTTATCTCAGACTTCTGAACTTTAAGGCCAATCATCGTAAGGTCGTGGTTTCTGAGAAATCGCTATTGGTCACCTCGGCCAATATTCACGACGCCAGCGCCTACCATTCCAATATTGCCTTTCTTGTCCATGGCGCCCTGGTTTCGGAGGCCGTGGCTGCTGAGCAGGCCGTGGCCCAGTTGTCGGGTCATGAGCTGCCCTCCTGGCCGCGACATCGACTCGCTCCATCTGTTTCGTCTGGAAATATCCGAGTTCGGCTCCTGACTGAGGGCAAGATCAAAAAGCACCTTCTTCAGGGGCTGGCGCTCTGTGGTCTTGATGATTCCGTGACCATGGCCATGTTTTATCTCTCGGATCAGGAGCTTGTGATGGCCTTGCAGGATGCGGCGACAAGAGGTGCGCGGATCCGCTTGATCCTTGATCCAAATAAAGATGCCTTTGGCCGCACGAAAAAGGGGATTCCGAATCGGCCAATGGCCCGCCAGCTTCTTGGCCGCTCCAAGGGGGATCTGGCGGTGCGCTGGTATAAGACCAGTGGCGAGCAGTTTCATACCAAATTGACCATGATTTCGTATAGTGATCGGGCTCTGATTATCGGAGGTTCGGCCAATTTGACCAGGAGGAACATTGCTGATTTCAATCTGGAGGCCTGTCTGGAAATTGATGCCCTCCATGATGCACCAGTGGTGAAGGAGGTGGAAGCTTATCTGGAGCGGATTTGGAGCAACAGGGATGCTGAGTACACCACAGCCTATGAGACATATCCAGGCAACTCATTTGTACAGTATCTCTGGTACCGTTTTCAGGAATGGAATGGGCTCGGGACTTTTTGAGCTGTTTTTTGACGCCTGCGGGGATGACTAATGGGTTTTTCCTGCGGGCTGAATATGGTATGTTGTTGAAATGTTACTCTGATTATTCTGCGTATTTTGCGCTAACCGCCCACGAACGAGCCCATTGCCCCGAGTCCATTGCAGTCAGTCCTCCGCTTGGAGCTCTGTTTTGGGGAGACAGCTGTTCTGTTGAGGTCAACACCCAAAGACTCCTATGAAAAATTCACAAACCCTGCAGGTCGGTCTTGGTGACCGCAGTTATCCCATTTTTATCGCTGATGGTGTGATGGCCGAAATTGGCGCCGATCTTGCGACCCGTGACATTGCCACCCGTTATGCGGTCATCAGCGACGATCAGGTCGCCGCTCTTTATGGTTCGACCTTGATGCGTTCACTTGAAAAGGCCGGGCTACAGGCTGAGTTAATTACCTTCCCCCATGGCGAGGCCAGTAAAAATCTCCAGCTCTTTGCTGATCTGTGCAGTAAACTGGCGCAGATTGGTCTGGATCGAAAATGTGGTCTCATTGCCCTGGGTGGCGGGGTTACCGGTGATTTAACCGGCTTTCTGGCCGCCACGTACCAGCGGGGGATCCCTTTTGTGCAGGTGCCCACAACCCTGCTGGCGCAGGTTGATAGTTCCGTGGGGGGCAAGACCGGTGTTGATATCCCCGAGGGGAAAAATCTTGTTGGTGCTTTTTATCAGCCAAAGGCCGTTTATATTGATACTGCAGTTTTGCTGACCTTGCCGCGCACTGAACTCCTGGGCGGACTGGGCGAGGTTATCAAGTATGGTGTTATTCGTGACCCGGATTTTTTTGTCTTTCTTGAACGGGAAATTGATACTATCCTGGGTCTGCAACCGCCCGTGATTCAGAAAATGATCCATCATTGCTGCCGCATTAAGGCCGAAGTTGTGGCGGCGGATGAACGTGAGGCAGACCTCAGGCGGATTCTTAATTTTGGTCACACCATCGGTCATGCGGTGGAGGCGGCTTCTGATTTTTCCATTATTCACGGCCATGCCGTGGCCATTGGCATGGTAGCAGCCCTGCGTCTGGCAGTAGCCGACGGACTGTGTAAAAAACAGGATGCCGGACGAGTGGCGGCCCTGATCAATGCCTATGGCCTGCCCACAGAGATTCCTGCGGAATTGGACCGTATCCGGATCAAGGGTTATCTCAAAATTGATAAGAAGAGTATTGGCGGACGCGTTGCCTATGTCCTGCCCACCGGAATCGGTGAGGTGTTGATTACAGACGAGGTCAGCGAGGCGCAGGTGGATGCGGTTCTGAATCGTCTGGGGTAGGTGGATTGGCTGACTGATTCTATGGATGAGCTTTGTCGCGACTCATGCAAGGTGTTGTCAGCTGTCTTTACAGGCGGATGAGTATCTCTGTCTGACCCGACTGCCTCTACTGGACCTTTGAGGTGTCGTCTTCGTCGATGAAATGCGGAATACCGTGTTCCTTCTGTTTGTTCAGGAGGAGCTGGCGTGCTTCATCTTCACTGATGTTCAGATGCGTTGCAAGCTCCTTGATATTGTAGCAGGGCTGGCCGTCAGGGCTGTAGCCCCGGGCCTTCAGTTCCGGAAAGGAGTCATGGGTGGCCTGGCCCGAAGCCTGGAGGAGAAGTTCGCGAAGTTCAACCGGGCCGTGGAGAATCAGCCATTCAACAGCTTCGGACCAGAGTTTTGCATCCACGGTCTTGTGTTCCAGTACGGTTAAGGCCGATTCAAGTGTCCATTCCTGGTAAGTACTCATGATGCTCCTGGGGGTAATGGGGGGGGCGGTCAATTTTCTTCTCTGTTCATTATATCCGGTTACAGGTGTTCTGCAAAGGGTGTAGAGGTATTGCCTGATCGGTGAATATTGGACGGAGAATATGTTTTTTCTGGTGACCATAGTATGAATGATGAACGGTATATGAATCTGGCCCTGGCTGAGGCTCGGAAAGCCCTGGCTCGTGGGGAGTTCCCTGTGGGCAGTGTGTTTGTCCATGAAGGTCAGGTGCTGGCTCGTGGAAGTCGTTCACACAGTTGTGAACAAATGAATGAGGTTGATCATGCAGAGGTCCTGGCCCTGCGTGCTTTTCTTGATGCTGACCTGGCCATTGATCCCTCAGAACTGACTGTTTATGCGACAATGGAACCCTGTCTGATGTGTTTCTCGACTCTGATTCTCAACGGTATCCGCCGCATCGTTTATGCCTATGAAGATGTAATGGGTGGTGGCACCGGGCTGGATTTGAGTCAGCTCAATCCTCTCTATGCGGCCATGACGATTGAAGTCGTGCCCCATGTCTGTCGGATGGAAAGCCTGACTCTGTTTCAGCAATTTTTCTCTAATCCTGATAATGCCTACTGGCCTGATTCCTTTCTCGCCCGGTATACCCTGGCACAGTGAACCGGCTGCGTTTTAACAATTTTCCTCTATAAAAATGAACATGATCCCAACGACCAGAACCGTCGGTTTTCAATCCGGTGAGCGTAATGTTTTTTTTCATATCCTCACCGCCTGCAATCTTTCCTGTCAGCACTGCTATATCAATCCGGCCCAGCACGGTACCAAAACGCTGGATCGCGAGACCATGGCCGCCTGGATTGAACTCTTTGCTCGGCCCGGGACGCCCTCAAATCTGATTTTTCTTGGCGGTGAGCCGACCATGCATCCGGACCTGGCCTTTGGTATTGAGCGGGCCAAGGATCTGGGTTTTGCGGTGACTGTTGATTCCAATGGTTATCTCTTTCATGATCTGTTGGAGCGAACCAGCCCGGATCTGCTCGATTATCTCAGCTTTAGCCTTGATGGGCCGGATGCGGCTGTGAACGATCCTCTGCGTGGTGAAGGTGTGTTTGAGGTGTGCACAACCAACCTGCGCCGTGCCGTGGCCATGGGCTATGGGGTCAGTGTGATTTATACCGTTTCAAGTCGTAACATTGATCATCTGGAACGGATGATTCCGCTTCTGGATGAGCTGGGAGTGCGGCGTTTCTTTATTCAGGTGATCGGGCTGCGTGGTAAATCGGCGCAGGACAGCCAGGAGGCTGTTGGAGGGTGGCAGGTTGATCCCGGTCACTGGTTACGGGTGGTACCTGAAGTGGCTCGGGCCGCGGCCGCCCGTGGGATCCATGTGACCTTCCCCAAGGTCTTTCTTGACCCTGGTGAGACTTTTGAGTGTGCGGGTCTGGCAGCCGATAACTATTTTATCTTTCCCAACGGTCGGGTTTATCGGTGTCCTTTGTGTGAGGACTATCCCATTAATGCCTATCGGATCGAACAAAATCGTCTGGTGAAAAACCATGGCCTGATGGAGGACAGCTTTTTTCCACTGCAAATTCCCGAAGGGTGTGTGATGAACAGACTGCTTCAGCCGGATAATATTGTGTATGACCAGAAGGGGCGGCCTGAGCACTGTATTTCATGTTGCCTCCTGAAACAGGAAATTTGTCCCTGGGTGTAACTATTCACCAGCAGCCCATCTTCGTTCATTTTTGCCTTCTCACATACACAAGTATGCTTCGAAGGCAAAAATGAACGAATCTGAACTACTGTTAAACAGTTACACCGCACGAAGTCATCGTGAATTTTTGGAACTATGCTGAGGTCACCTTTTTTCGGCCGAACATGGCTGTGAGAAAGATGCCGGCCTCGTAAAGGCCGAACAGGGGGATGGCAAGGAGGATGGTGGCCATCAAGTCACCGGCGCTGAGGAGAAATGCCAGTACGACAATGGCGCCGTAGAAATAGAGCCGTTTGCTTCGGAAGTAGGCTGCCTGGACCAGCCCGGTCTTACCGGCCATGACCATGAGAAAAGGGATCTCAAAGGAAAGACCAAAGGCCAGGGATGTCCGGGCGGCAAAGGTCAGGTAGAGGCCCAGTTTGGGAAGAGGTTCAAGCTCTGGTCTGGCGTAGCTCATGAAGTAGGTGAGCATCCTTGGCAGGATCGCATAAAAAGCAAAGAGCACGCCAATCAGGAACAGGAGCGTTCCCCAGAAAACCACAGTCCGGGCAAGTTTCTTTTCGTTTTTTCTCAGGCCGGGTGAGATGAACATCCAGATCTGATAGAGTATGACAGGAAAACTGAAGACGATACCCACCAGCAGAGAGAGCTTGAGATAGGCCATGAAGGCCTCAGGCAGATTGGTGTAGACAAGTTTGTCCATCATGGGGCTTGCGGAGAGCAGGGGCTCTATGAAGACCGCGGCGATCTGTTTTGAAAATAGATAGGATACGCCGGTTGCCATGGCGATGGAGATGAAGATCCGGATCAGTCGTTTGCGCAACTCCTGATGGTGAGGGGCGAAATATTCCAGGCTGCGGCTCAGCATCAGTCAGGCATGTTGGTTGAGGGATTGTCGCCTTGTTTTCGGTTCTCTGTGTCACTTTCTGCGGGGCTGCTCTGGCCGGTGTCCGGAAGAGCTGATTCTGGTTTCTGGGCTGACTGGGCTGACTGGGCTGATATTGGCTCTGAAATCTCATCTGCAATGATCGGCTCTTGGGCATCAGATCCTGTGGAAATCTCCGCTGGAGGATTGACACCTTCACCGGGCGCCAGGTCTTGCCAGGAGTTGTCCGGTGCCTCGAGGACCTGTTTGCGGAAATCCTTGGCCGCCTGTTCCAGATCCGGTTTGATATCTTTGATGATGTCAGCCTCTTCAGTGAGGTTCTCTTTGATGCTGTTGGCGGTTTTCTTGAGTTCCAGGATTCCCTTGGCCACGGAACGGGCCAGGTCGGGTAACTTGTCAGGACCAACTACAATCAGGGCGAGAGCCATGATCAGGATCATTTCAGGCAGTCCAATGCCAAACATAGATAACCTCGTGCGGATTCGGAAGAGATAGGGGTGAACTGGTGGACACTCCAGCCAGCCTTCGAATGTACGGTATTTGTTGTGGGGTGTCAACGGTTCAGCATATCATTGGGGCAGGTGATACAGGTGAGTGGGCGACTGTCTGCTGTGTGCCCGTCCCTGCCTGCTCTGAATTTCAAATGCGCGGATGCTTTTGTTCTATCTGCTTAATTAAAAAGAATAATGTTTGCTTTTCGTATCCGTAACACGTACAATTCCTGTGAGTTTTTTCTTGATATTTTCTTAGGTTCCCGGTGTCTTCCATGACTGATCAACATACATTGCTTCGCTTATTGCCGAAGGTGGATGAGAGTTTGCTTGGCCTTCGTTCTGCCGTCTCAGCTGAAATTCCGGATCTGGTTTTGAAACTGGCCGTCCGTTCCGTCGTAGATGCCGAGCGTAACCGCATTCTGGCTGGAGATACGAGCTGTCGCGAACTCTCTGTTGATGAATGGCAGGTCAGATTTGAACGAGCTGTGGTTCGCATGCAGGGGCCCAATCTCAAAAGGGTGATTAATGGCTCAGGCGTGGTGATTCACACCAATCTTGGCCGTTCTCTGCTCCCCCCTTCGGCTGTAACCGCACTTGGGCAGGCCGCCGGGCATTATAGTAATCTCGAGTTTAATCTTGAGACCGGTAAACGCGGGAGCCGATACAGTTTGGTGGAAGAAATTGTCTGTGATATCAGTGGTGCTGAGGCAGCGCTGGTGGTCAATAATAATGCCGCAGCTGTCCTCCTGGTACTTGAAACCCTGGCCGCAGATAAAGAGGTGATTGTCTCCCGTGGCCAGTTGGTGGAGATTGGCGGTTCGTTTCGAATCCCTGATGTGATGGCCAAAAGTGGCGCAAACATGGTTGAGGTCGGGGCCACCAACCGCACTCATCTGAACGATTATGAGCAGGCGATAACAGATGAGACGTCTCTTCTGCTCAAGGTTCATACCTCTAATTTCCGGATCATCGGTTTTACTTCAGAGGTTCCGGCTTCTGATCTGGTGACCTTGGCCCGGCAGCGGGGGCTGGCGGTGATGGAGGATTTGGGCAGTGGTAGTTTGATTGATCTGTCGCCCTATGGTCTGCCAAAAGAGCCGACGGTACAGGAAATTGTCCGGGCCGGTGTCGATGTTGTGACGTTCAGTGGTGATAAACTGCTGGGTGGCCCTCAGGCCGGAATTATTGTCGGTCGAAAGAAGATCATTGACCGGATTAAACGTAATCCCCTGAACAGGGCGTTGCGCATTGACAAGTTTACGCTGGCCGCCCTGGAGACGATTCTGCGCAGTTATTATGACTTCGATACTGCTCTGCGCGAGGTCCCGACTCTGCGCCTGCTGGTTCAGACCCAGGATGAAATTCGCCGTCGGGCCCGACGACTTCTGCGTCGTCTTGGCGGGCAACTCATGGGATGTTGTGAGCTGGGTCAACAGGCGACCATGTCGCGAGTGGGAGGCGGGGCTATGCCGGAACACGGTTTACCCAGCTGGGCCGTTACGCTGGTACCCGGGAGCATGACTCTGGCTCAGTTGGAGCGTGGTCTTCGCGCATTGGATCTGCCCATTGTCGGGCGTATTGAAAATGAGGCCCTGTTGCTGGATATGCGCACTGTGCTTGATCAGGAACTGGCTGAACTGGCAGCAGGGCTCGTTACAGTATTTGGTGGTGATGAAGGGGATTCCGCGTGAGCGGACAGTTTCCTTTTTTTTCTGAGGTCACTTGCCTGCAGGCCAGTGATTTTCACTTTTTCTCGAATGATTTCAAACGTGCGATCCGCACAGCAATTCCCACGGCCGTTGACATTTTCTTTCTGCATGGCTCCACTCTGCCACAGGCCTTGCCCGATCAATTCCGAACTCTTCTCGGTATCAGTCAGGCCTTGTCTGACTGCGTCAAAGATGATGTGCCGCAGGTTATCCAGGATGTTTTTTTACTGCCCTTTGGCATAGCCGATGGTCTCAGTATGGTCGCCCTGATCAGTGGCATTGATCCATTAGTGGCGGATCGGGCTGCCCAAGACTGGCTTCTGGACGTTCGAGATAGTTTGCAGCGCCAGTTTCTGGCAATTCGGAAGGGTGCAACTGATCCCCAAACCATGCTGTTTAATAATAGTCGTCTTCATGGCGACCTGACTGCTCTGGAACCTGGTGATCGTCTCGATCTTATTCTGGTGGAGGTTTATCCCCGGGTTCGCACGGCCATGGCTGCCATGCAGGCAGTGCGGCAGAGTGTCTCACTTGTCAAGTCCATCACAGGTGAAACCCTGCCTCTCTATTATCTTGGACAGGGACTGCTTGCAATTCTCTGTCTGAATGTAGATGAGCGTATTTCCAGGCGCTTGGCTCCTGCGATTCTTTCGCTCCTTAAACGAGAAAAATTACCCAGGGCCCATGTCGGTTGCAGCCAGGGTATTATGACTGATGACGATGGCGGAGATCTCAGGCAGAACGGACTCCAGGTTCTTGATCAGGCCTGGAGTGCCCTTCAGGTGGCCTGCAGACGGGGGCCTTTTGGTTTATGCCTTCATGATTCCCTGGATCAACCGGAGTACCTCGCCTTAACGCAATCGACGCGGCGTGTTGTGGCGAGATTTCAACGTTACTGGCGGGAGCTTGATCATTTCGCCCTGATTCAATTGAAAGGTGCGATAAACAGTGACAAGGTCGAGCAGATATTGAATGCAGAGTGGGGGCCGTTAAAGGTTTACCGCGAGAATGACGGGGATGTTTTTATTCTCTTACCTGATGGTAACCCTGAAAAGGCAATGGCTGCAGCCCGTACGCTTCAGGGCCAATTACATGCTCAATCAGCATCATCTTCCGGGCTGGCTGTGGGGATTGCCGTTTATCCTCTGAGCAACACCAGCAAATCTGAGGTTGTTCTTAATTGCCGACGGGCTCTGCAACATGGTGCTTTGCTCGGTCATGGTCAGATTGTTGTGTGCGATGCCCTGAGCTACAATGTCAGTGGAGATGTCTTCTTCAATGAGGGAGATTTGCCACGGGCCGTACGGGACTATCGCCAGGGCCTGCTGCTTGCCCCAGGTGAGGTTAATCTTCTCAATAGCCTCGGAGTTGCCCATGTCTTGATGAATCATCAGCGTCTGGGTATCGCCTGTTTTGAGCAAGTGCTGGCCGCAGAACCGCTTAATTTCATGGCCCTTTATAACCTGGGACTTGAACAGGAACAACAGGGCGACTATCAGGCTGCCATTGCTACTTTCGAAAAGGCCCTGGCTGTCATACAGGATCCTAGTTTAGACGCAGACGTTGCCGAGCCTTCTGATTTTGGATTGCAGTTAGGTAAACTCTATTGCCGGATAAAACATTATCAGCAGGCTCTTGATTGTCTGATCCCCTGGTATGAACTGCAGGGAGAAGCTGCCAGGGGTGGACAGGCCTTGCGTCTGCTGGGAGAGGCCAGCCTGGGAGCAGGGCGCGCCGGTGAAGCGGAGCGATGGCTGCAGCGTGCCCTGCGTTTTGATGAATTTGATGCCGCGGCAATGAGTCTTCTTGGGCTGATCTATCTGGATCGCGGACAGGGGGACAGGATAGCGCTCAGTCTCTGTGTGAAGAGTGTTGAGCTGCAGCCTGATGTTCCGCTGTTTCATCTTCGTCTGGCGCGCGCCCAACGGCGCTGTCAAGGGTTTGCTGAGGCCCGGAAGAGTCTGCGTATCTGTTTGCGTCGTAAAGATGTGAAAGGCCCTGCTCAATTGGAGATGGCCAAGATTTGTCGGGCCCAGGGGCAGGAGCGTCGGGCTCAGTCGTGGCTGGTTAAAATGTTGGCCACTGTCACGGATGAATCTCCATTGGTGGAAGAGGCCCGGCGATTACTGAGCAAACAGTAGCTTTTTTTGCTTCTTGAGCCCCCTGTTAATTTTGGATAACTGCACAGTAACGTTTAAGATGTGTTTGTATTTTTATCATTTACCGAGTGTACACTAAAAGGACAACTGTATGTACGAGAAAGAACGGCGGCGAGTCAGGCGGGAGCCTCAACATTGTCTTGATAATTCCATGGTTGGTGATTCGTGGCGGATGTTTCGGATTATGTCAGAATTTGTCAATGGTTTTGATGCAATGTCGTCAGTAGATATCCCTGTCGTGACCATTTACGGTTCCGCCAGAACTTCACCTGAAGACAAGTATTATCAGATGGCTGAGCAACTGGCGGCTAAATTGGCGCAAGCGGGTTATGGGATTATTACCGGTGGCGGGCCGGGAATCATGGAGGCTGCCAACAAGGGGGCAGATGAGGCTGGTGGTGTTTCCATAGGGCTCAATATCAGTCTTCCCCACGAGCAGGCACCTAATCCTTATATGAATTTTCCGTTGCACTTTAAGTATTTCTTTGTCCGTAAGGTTATGTTTATGAAGTACTCAATGTGTTTTGTCTGTATGCCGGGCGGCTTTGGTTCGCTGGACGAGTTGTTTGAGTCTCTGACTCTGATCCAGACTCAGAGAATAAAGCCATTTCCCATCATTTTGATTGGCAGTGAATTCTGGGGCGGCCTCCTGGACTGGATTAAGGAACAAATGGTGGCGGCAGGGAATATAGATGAGGATGATCTGTTGCTTATTGATGTAATGGATGATCTCGATGAAGTTGTTCATTATATTCGCAAAACCGTTGTTCTTTGAAAGAACTTTCTGGACAGGCGTACTGTCTCTTTCTTTGATGAAGCGTGTCAAGTGGGCGCCGGATGTCTATCCGGGCATGGGGGGTGTCATCTTGAGTCTATCTTGTAAAGTGTATTGTAAACAGATTTGAACATCTGAAATGCTGTTTTTTGTAAATTATGCCAACTATTTTACGCACTACCCTTGACATCACTCTTTGGACAGGTCAGGATTAATTGTTAATGTTGGAAAGTACATGTTTGAAATAGTCTAAGATGAGCAAACACATTTCGCTCCCTTGAAAAATTGTCTTCTCATCCAGGATCTGCGTTGCTCTTAAAATTTTATCCTCGGAATATCAATCAGATGTCTGCGG
This sequence comes from Candidatus Desulfatifera sulfidica, assembly GCA_014381505.1. GTDB lineage: Bacteria > Desulfobacterota > Desulfobulbia > Desulfobulbales > Desulfocapsaceae > Desulfatifera > Desulfatifera sulfidica. The sequence continues at coordinate 27,125 of JACNLK010000024.1, forward strand.
TAAAATTTTTCGCGTACCTTGATCTTCAACGAAAAGCCTAATTTTTCAAGAGAGCCATTTGATGAAAGAGAGATAAGGGGAAGTTGTGGCCCAGATAGATGCTTTTTTTAAACTGATGAATGATGAAGGGGCCTCGGATCTGCATATGGTGGCTGGGCAGCAGCCTGTTCTCCGTGTTCGCGGTGATATGGAGCGGGTGAAATTCCGGGCCATGGGTGAAGATGAACTCAAATCAATGCTCTATGAGATCTGTCCTGAGGAGAAAATTAAGCGTTTTGAGGAAATCGGTGATATAGATTTTGGTTATGAGATTCCGGGATTAGCCCGCTACCGCTGTAATTTTTTCTGGCAAAAATATGGTATTGGTGCAGTTTTCCGTGAAATCCCCAGCAAAATTATGAGTTGTACTGAGCTTGGACTGCCCAAGGTCATCTCGCGGTTGGCTCAGCTTCCCAAGGGGCTGGTTCTCGTCACGGGCCCCACCGGCTCGGGTAAATCTACAACTCTGGCTGCAATTATCGATGAGGCCAATAGAACCCGTAAAGATCATATTCTGACCGTCGAAGACCCCATCGAATTTGTTCACAAGAGTCAGCAGTGCGTGGTGAATCATCGTGAAGTGGGGACTCATACTGAGAGTTTCAGTGCCGCTTTGCGCGGGGCCTTACGTGAAGATCCTGATATCATCATGGTCGGTGAGATGCGTGATCTTGAAACCATCTCTCTGGCCTTGGAAGCAGCCATGACCGGACATCTGGTCTTTGGTACGCTTCATACCATGAATGCCATGAAGACCGTGGATCGAGTAATCGAAATTTTTCCGGCCAGTCAGCAGGGGCAGGTTCGTTCAAGTCTGGCTGATTCACTTAAGGCTGTGGTCTCGCAGACCTTGTTTAAACGTGTTGATGTGAAGGGGCGCTGTGCAGCCCTTGAGGTGCTCATTGCCACTGCGGCAGTTCGAAATCTGATTCGCGACGGTAAAACATTCCAGATTGCCTCGGTGATGCAGACTGGAAAGAAATATGGGATGCAGACTCTGGATGATGCCATTGAAGGATATCTTGAAAAGGGCATGATCAGTCCCAATGACGCTTATTCTAATTGCATAAATAAGGCAAAATTTCTCAACTTTTTAACCAAAGCACCAACAGATTTTACAGAAGTCTGATTACTTGAGTGGCAGGTTCGAACCGAAGACGGTAAGGGGAGGTTGGTGTTATACCGGCTTCCCCTTTTTTTATTGGTCAATTGTGATCTGTTCCGCGAGGGCGAACATCTGTATGTTTAATTCGTTGTCAATGGCAATGGCTCCTTTGCCGGCGGTGTTCAACAGAGGTATTTGCAGTTTTTGGCTGAGATGTCGGAGCTCGCCGGAAGGGAAATGATCGGGTTTGAAACGGCCTGCTGAGACGACCATGATCTTGGGTGCCACCACCTTGAGAAAGTCTGCGGAGCTGGAGGTCTTTGATCCGTGATGGCCAGCCAGAAGGATAGTGGCTGGGAGTTGTTTCTCATGCTTGAGCACAAGACTTTCTTCAACTGTGCGGCTGGCATCACCAGTGAAGAGGCAGCTCAGTTGGTCATGTTTAAATCGAAGGATGAGGCCTCGATCATTGGAGTCTGTGCTGGAAGGTCTGCCATCAGTGGATATGGGATTCTGGATGTTGATCAGAGATGCTTTCTGGGTGTGAATCAGGAGTTCTTCTGCTTCGGGGATACGTACGTCAATCCCCAGGCCATGAGCCTGCCGGATCAGTTGATTGTAACCTGGATTTTCGCTGTTTGAATCGTTGATCCACAGGGTTTCAGGTCTGAACTGATCAAGAAGAAAAGGAATGCCGTTGAAGTGATCGCTGTCGGCGTGGGTGATTGCAATACCCTCCAGGCGCCGAATACCCTGTTGCCAGAGATAGGGAGCGATAATCCGTTCGCCCACGTTAAAGGTTGGTGAAAAGGCGCCGCCGCCATCAATGAGATAGTGTTTGTTGCCCGGAAGGCTCAGGACCGTAGCACTGCCCTGGCCCACATCAAGAAAGGTGAGCTGGCTTGTTTTTGAAAATTGTCTGAAAAAGAGTTGAGGTGGAAAGATAAAGGTTATAACAATCACAAGCAGTAATACCAGGCGGGTTGTAAGAGAAACTCGCTGACCCGGGCGATATGAGAGGCAGGTAAACAGAAGAGCAAAGTAGCAGATGACGAGAACAGGTGCTGGGGTGGGGAGCCAGATGCTGCTCAATGGAAGTTGACTGAAAAAATGAGCAATTTTCAGGGCCAGATCGATACCCCAGCCACCGGTCTGCAAAAGGATGCTGCTGACTGAGGGTGAGACTGGCATCACGATGATGGCCAGACATCCCAGGGGTAGGCTCCAAAGGCAGAGCAGGGGCTCGAGCAGGAGATTGGCCACAGGGCCGACCAGGGATATCCGGTTAAAGGCACTTAAGAGTAAGGGGGCTGTGCCAATGGTTGCGGCGGTGGAAACTATCAGGCCTGCCAGGATCCAACGGACTGGGCGGCTGGCTGAAGTGGACTCATTATCCGGGTTCTTTTTTGATTGCAGCAGATTCGTGAGAAAAGGAACAATGGTTCCAATCGCGGCTACAGCGGCAAACGAGAGTTGGAAGGAGATCGTGAATAAGCTGTCCGGGCGCCAGATGAGAATAATAAGGGCAGCTGTTGCCAGGGTTGTAAACAGAGATTTTTGGTGTTGACTGCAGAGGGCCAGAATAACAACGATCACCATCAACAGTGACCGAAGTACCGGAATATGAGCTCCAGCCAGTAGACAGTAAAAGATAAGGGGTGGCAGGGTCAACAGAGCTGCCCATTGACGTACTGGATGATGCAGTATCAGATACTCGGAACGTTTAAGCAGGGTGTGAAAGGCCAGGAACAGCACGCCGGCCAGAATTGAAAGGTGCAGCCCTGAGATAGCCAGGATGTGCATGCAGCCGGAAGCCTTGAAGTCTTCAAGCACCTGCGGGCTGATTCGTTGTCTGTCGCCGATCAGGATAGCGCGGTAAACCGCTGCGGTTTCAGGGGGCAGGGTCTGATCAATAAAATTTCCGATGCGACCACGGAGTTGTTCCGGTAGATAACGCAGGGTGTGCCTCAGGCTGGGTTCGTCTGTGAGCTTGTGGATGTGAATCGGGGAGGTGATACGTCCGGTGATCCATATATCCTTGCGTTGAAGAAAGGTCTGGTAATCAAAACTGCCTGGATTTCCCATTCGGTAGGGACGGGATAACTGAGCTCGGATCAGGAGTGGGTCGCCGGGCCTGATTGTCTCGGGCGGTGGGCCTTTCATGCTGAGAAGAATGCGACCGCGTGAGGGCATGAAGTTTGGATTGCCCTTTGTGCGCTGGAAGTGGGCCGTGACGGTGAGTCGAGTTTTGTCCTGGTCAAAAACCGGCATTTCAACAAGGGTGGCGCGCAGGATGACCTCCTGCTCAGCGGTGATTTGATTGTAGATGTGCTGATAATGAGTTGGTTCCTGTAAGGCCAGTCCTCCGTGGATTCTGCCCAAGGTAATACTGAAAAGAAGGAGGAGTATCAGGCTGCTTTTTGAGTGATTCCCGCGATGCAGGAAAAGAGTTGTAATGCCGATTCCAGCGCTGAACCAGAAAGTGAGTGTGGTGACTGTAGGCAGGAGGGTGGCCAGGTAAATCCCCAGAGCAAATGCCAGGGTTGCAGTCAGGAGGAGATAGGCTGTAAGCCGGGTAAAGATTGAAGGTGCGGCACAGGAAGTGGCACGGGGGCGCAAGAGATGATTACGTGGGTTGGCTGGCATCATTTGCCGGATAACTCTATCATAACTTTACTGACATGAATATGATAAAGTGCCTGGCTGAAGATGACAAGGTCTTGGTTCGGGTCGTTAAATGAGTTGGGCATTCATGGCAAAAGTTTACTGGTGTGCAGGAAAAAATGAATATTCTATTGATTGAGCAACATGAGTTGGTGGATAATCGGGTGCTGCTTCACGACCGGCGGGCCGAGCACCTGGTTAAGATCCTGAAAAGTCGTGAGGGGGATACGGTTCGGGTCGGGGTGATTGACGGGGCCATGGGACGAGCAGAGATTGTATCTCTTAAGTGTCGTTATCCATTTATGGCGGAGTTGTTAGTGGAGTTTGCCGGTGAAGCACCTCCACCTTTACCGAATATAGACCTGTTGCTGGCTCTGCCGCGACCCATCATGTTACGACGGATTTTGAGTCAGGCCGCGGCGTTGGGAGTGGGGAGTGTTACCCTGGTCAATGCCGGCCGGGTTGAAAAAAGTTTCTGGAACGCCCAGATCATGGCGAAAGGCGCCTGGCGCGAGCATCTTCTTCATGGGCTGGAGCAGGGGGTGGACACCAGAGTGCCTCAGGTCGAATTGCAGCGCCGATTTCGTCCCTTTGTTGAAGATGTTCTACCCGCTCGTGTGAAAAAATACAGTCACAGCCTGGTTGCTCACCCTGATGCATCAAGTGGGCTGGGAGCTGTAGTTCCTTCTTCTCCAGCTCGAACTTTGCTGGCCATTGGCCCGGAAGGGGGTTGGGGCGACTTTGAAATCAAGCAACTGCGAGCCGCAGGTTGTATCCCTTTCACCATGGGACCACGAATTCTCAAGGTTGACACGGCAGTTGTTGCCCTCCACAGTCGCCTGACCTTTCTCAGTGAGATTTATGAGAGCACCCGTGCTGTTTCCTGAACATCAGATAAACAATCCCCTCAACTGGTGAGGATGCGGTACATATCAGCCATTCTGGCCGGTAATTTTGTAACCTGATTCACAAAGATGTAGTTCCCTTTGCCGTACATGTGCCCCATGTATTCATGTGCCTGTTGATCAATGGTAATGCAGAAGGGGTGTATTCCTGATGACTTGGCTTCGATTAAGGCATGGCGGGTGTCCTCAATTGCATATTCGCCTTTGTAATCGTCGTAGTCCTCGGGTTTGCCATCGGTGATGGTGATTAAAAGTCGGAGCCGGGCGTCTATCCCTTTGAAGAGATGGGTCATGTGTCGAATGGCAGGTCCCATCCGTGTGTACTCGCGTGGTCCCAGTGCTGCAATTCTCCCCTGTGTTTTTTCGTTATATTTCTCGTTTAATTCTTTGACCCGGAAGATTTCACAACGTGATCGCCGCATTCCAGAAAAACCATAAATTCCGTAACGATCTCCTACGGTTTCCATTGCTTCACAGATTAAAACCAATGCCTCTTTAATCGCTGTGCCCACCCACCCTTCCGTGGAGTTGGAGAGATCAACCAAAAAGAGTACCGCAATGTCACGTTCATTGCGCTGTAAGCGGATAAAAAGACGATCAGACGGGGCAAGTCCGGCCCGGGAGTCGGCCAGGGATTCTACCAGGCTGTCAAAATCGATATCTGTGCCGTCTGTCTGATGACGAACAAATCGTTCCTGGTTGCTCAGCATCTCAAACTGGCGATGGAGCTTTGAGATCTGACCGCGATAGCGTGCACGGGTGGTGGCCATAAAGTTTGACCTGGTTGGGGAGAGATCTTTTTCGATAACAGCACACCAGTTTTTGCGAAATCCTTTCCGACGAAAATCCCACTCATCATAAAGAAACGGGGCCTGGATAATCGTGTTGTCATGAGTGTCCGGGGTCGGTACACGGCCAAGACCGCTGCCGGCTCGTCCGGCGGCACTGCTCAAGTAGCGGTCTGGTATGTGGCCAAGATGATCCCGGATTGCAGAGGCTCGTTCCTGGAGGGATTCAGGTAGGGGGATCTGCTTGTTGTCCAGATTGATGAAGAGTGTTGTTGTGTTGTCCTCAAGCCTTGCCAAGGTAAGAGGTTGATCGATAATGACGGCCGTGTCGCTTTCTTCACACTGGGTATCGCTGATGCGCTCTTTTTGCTCCGTATGCTCTGCCAGTTGTTTTTGTTCGCCTGGGGGAAGGGTGAGAATGAAGCTTGCCAGTTCGTCCACAAAGCGGTTTTCAAGTTGCTGAGTTTTTTGTTGGCGCACACGGTTGACCGCGGTCAGATGAAGTTGGCCGCAATACAATGGCAGGCGTGTGTCTGAGTGGTCACCTGCTTTGGGCGCGAACAGGTCATGGAGCATGGTGGCTTGGTGAAAAGAATCCTGGGCTGATTTGCTCTGTTGAGCAGTGGTCAGCAGAGCGTTGATTTCCGGGTCTTGGGGGATGAGTGTTGGTTCAAGGATCAGCTTGTTGAGCTGGTGAAAAAAGATTGTGACAGGATCGGACTTTTGGGTCTGAACGACTTGCAGGAGGCGGCAGATCTTGTGGCAACGCCGCATCAGGCCGGGCAGTTCTCGCACAAGGAAGTGGGTGGCGCGTAAGCTCTCAAGACCTAGGTAGATCGCTCCGAGTAAATCGGGTGCAGTGGCTTGTTCCATGGCCTTTGACAACCAGAGTTTATGGCCTCGGTAGTCATCGGGGGCGGTGGTCAGTGTTTGGTTGGTGCTGAAGGCCCATTGGTAAGAGATGATCAGTTTGTAGAGGAGAAAATTATCTTCTTTGTTTTGAAATTCACGAATCAGGGGAGGGAGGGTGATCGTTTCTGTATCGGTGACAATTCTAGGTCCGGGAGTCAGTTGTATGTCTGGGCTGATAAGCCCTTGAGCATAGGGGAGAAGGAGTTTTGTGGTCTCCGCAAAGGTAACACCTTCCTCACCACGTAAGGTGCAGAGAAAGTTTGCTTCAATCTCAGCCATGTAAGTCTGTGCCGCACGAAGACCGCCTGATTCGTAGTGGTCGAGAACACCCCTGACCCAATTGTCCAGTTGGGAGGTGTCAATGCAGCTCAAGGCGTTGCGGGCCATGCCAAGATAATTGTAGCAGAGTGAGTGACTGACGGGCCAGATAGCCGGAATTTGTGCAAATATTATCTGACAGGTGGCCTCATCACAGTCACCATATGCAGCCAATTGTTCCTCAACATCCCATTCGTTGGGAATATCCGGGGCAACCAGGCGGTAATAGAGTTTTTTGAGTGCTTCGGCGTCCATGATGGATCAGAAAAGAGAGCTGACCATTTCGTCGATGGCACCGAGGAGTTCCGGGTCGTCGGTGAGGGCCTCGGTAATTGATGCCCGGCAGGCTTCGTGGACAGGAATGCCTAAGCTAATGAGCTTGCCGGTCTGAATCAGGAGTCTGGTGCTGGCTCCTTCGCTCAGTCCAGATTCTTTGAGGCCGCGGGTCATGCGTCCGAGTTTTACAAGAGAAGTGGCCAGGTCAGGGCCGATACCGCCTTCGCGGACAACGATTTCAGCTTCCCGGTCAAGGTCCGGATAATCAAAGGAAAGGGCCACAAAACGTTGTCTTGTTGATGGCTTGAGGTCTTTGAGTATGCTCTGGTATCCAGGGTTGTATGAGACTGCAAGCATGAATTCTGGTGGAGCGGTGAGGAGCTCGCCCCGCTTCTCTATGGGGAGCTCCCGACGATTGTCTGCCAGGGGGTGGATAACAACGGTTGTGTCTTTGCGCGCCTCGACAATTTCATCAAGGTAGCAGATCGCCCCGGAGCGAACAGCCATGGTCAGGGGGCCATCGGTCCAGACGGCTTCTCCACTGCGGATCAGATAGCGACCCACAAGGTCACTGGTGGATAAATCGTCATGGCATGAGACGGTGACCAGGGGGCGGTCAAGTTTCCAGGCCAGATATTCCATGAAACGGGTTTTGCCGCAACCTGTTGGTCCCTTGAGGAGCAGGGGGAGACTTGAGGAATAAGCAGCGGAGGCAATCGCGATTTCGTTGCCGAGAGGCAGATAAAATGGTTCGCAGATAATCCGATGCTCATCAAGTCTGATTTTAGAGGCTATTTTGTTCATGAGTTACCAGGAGTTGTGAGAGTGGAAAGGTGGTTATGGTAATGGTTATCATGATTAAAAATAAGCATGAAAGGAGGTCTGGCAATGTTTATTATGAAAGGGTGAAAGGGTGAAAGGGTGAAAGGGTGAAAGGGTGAAAAGGGGAAAAGGGAGAAGGCGGGTGGGGTGGGTTACGTTTGAATTTTTTGACAATCCAGCAGTCGGGTTAATTGTTTCAGGGCCATTTCAGGGCTGATTGATTCCAGGCATTGGTTTGTGGCTTGGGTGCAATGTCGTTTGCGGCAGGGGGCGCATGGTGCCGTACCGACTAGGGCGTATTCGCGGTGAAGATAAGGGCCGGTGCGGCGGATGTCGGCTGCTCCGAACAGGGCAATCACAGGGGTGCCAAGGCCTGTGGCAAGATGTAAGGGGCCGGTATCGGCGGATATAACTGCGTCAGCTGTCTCCAGTGTGCCCATGAGTTCGGGCAATGTCATGCGTCCGACACAGTTGATTACGTTCTGGTTTGCCTTGGTTATAGCCTGGGCTCGCTGTTTGTCTTCCGGCCCATTGCCGGTCAGCAGCGGACGACAGCCGAAGCGGTCATGGATTAAATGAGCGAGTCTGGCAAAAGAGGCAGCCGGCCAGAGATTGGCTGGCTTGGTTGCCCCGATGTTCAGGGCTATCCTGGGGTGTTGCCCGCTGAAAAAGGTTAGTCCCGCCTCACGATCTGCATTGTTGAGATGGATGCCATATTCGATGGCAAGGTCAGTCGCTCCGAGGTGTCGGGCAAACTCGATGTATTGGTCGACAATATGGCTGGTGTCAGGTTTTGCAGGGATGCGCTCGGTGGTGAAGAGCCAGGACTGCTCTTTGCAACGATCACGGTCAAAACCAAGTCTTCTTCTGGCGCCGGTGAGTCGGGTGACCAGGCCGCTTCGGAGAATGCGCTGTAGATCGATGACCAGGTCGTAGTGATTTTTGCGCAACTGTTTGATTTGGTAAAAGAGTTGCCGGAATCCTTGGTCGCGCCGAAAGAGAATGATGTTGTCGAGTGCCGGATGCTGATCCAGGATGGGGTAGCTCAGTGGTTCCACCACCCAGTCGATCTCAGCATTTGGCATGAGTCGGCGCAGAATGTTGAGGAAGGGTAAGGCACCCACCACATCTCCCAATGCGCCGAATTTGACAATCAGGATTTTCATGTTTCCGTGTCTGTCATGTAAAACTGGCGGAAACGGGTCATGGAAAATTGTTTGTTCATGCCCTGTTTTTGGATGGAGCGGTCCAGGCGTTGCAGGTTGTTCTCTTTTTGCTCCGATGACAGATGAGGGTGATGCGTCCCGCGGTCGAGGTCGCAGATGATGACACCTCGCTCACCAATAATAAAGTTGGCCAGATTAAGATCCCGATGCCAGATTCCTGCGTCGTGGAGAAGGTGTAAGGCAGTCGCGCATGCCTCTTCAAAACCGCTTTCTCCGGCACGAAGTCGTTGGAGCAGGTTACGAGCGCCGGCCTCCCGGCGTGTGATCAGCCGGTAGCGGAAGATGGGGCCCAGAACCGGGATAATTGCACACCCCAGGGGCTCGAGAACGGGTGCTCCCTGTTCTTGCGCGATGGCAAGGAGGAACATTTCTTCTATTGCCCGATGGGGTGGCGCGATATAATAGTCCTGAATGAGCGGGGCAAGCAATCCGCCATGATGATACTCTTTAACAGCAATTTCGATTCCTGCTAAGGGATAAAAACGGGTCGCCCCTTTACCTGTACTGATTGTCTCAAGAGCGTGTGGGGGATGGTGAAGCAACTCGCCCAGGGGTTCGGCCAGGTCCCAGCGCAGGATGTGGATATCCCCGTTCGGGATTCTGTGTTGGACAAAGTCGCCCGGTATGTTTTGAATATTAATCACAGGATTGTGTCAGATTTTGGGCTGCTGCTGGCGTGCTCATGGGTGCTGTATGCTGCCGTTTGGGCGGCCATGAGTTCTCTGACGCGTTTGAGACATTGTGGCGTGTCAACGGCGGGTCCCGTGGGTTCCACCTGGATGACGCGAATTTTGATGCCCGCTGTCATGAGTCGCAGTTGCTCCAGCTCCTCGGTCTGCTCGATCATGGGGCGGGTCAGTGTGGCATAGTCAGCAAGGATTTCACGACGATAACCGTAAATTCCCACATGCTTGAGATATGAGGCTGACCCGGGATTGCGTGGGTAAGGGATGGGGGCGCGGCTGAAGTAGAGTGCGTTCCCTGCGGCATCAAGCACTACTTTGACGCAGTTTGGGTCTGTGGCCTCCCGGGCATCAATGGCGTGGCAAAGTGTTGCCACCTGGGCCTGAGTGTCTTGCATGGTGTTCAGAAGCTGCACGACATCCGTTGGGCGAAAGAGTGGTTCGTCCCCCTGGATATTGATATAGATATCAGCCGGGATTATATCTACCAGTTCGATGATTCGGTCTGTGCCGGACTGATGATTGCTGGAGGTCATATGGGCCAGACCTCCAAAAGCGTGAACCGCGTCGACGATGCGCTGGTCATCGGTGGCAACGGCCACTGTTGAGACCCCGGTCACTTGTTGAGCTCGTTCGACCACATGCTGAATCATTGGTTTGTCTTGAATCAGCTTGAGGGGTTTGCCGGGCAGGCGGGTGGAGCCAAAGCGGGCGGGGATGATGATGGCAGCATTCATGGAGTGTTTGGGCGTGGTTGTCTGGAGCCGGTATCGGATCTTTGTCTGCGTGTGATTCTCTGTTTGGGCAAGAACTGCATGGAGTTCTATGTTGACTGAAGCAGGGCAGCTTGTCAAGGCAGAACAGCTTTGATTACCGGGTGAAAGGCTTCAGTGGTGCAATGTTTCCCTTCTTGTCAGGAGGATAACGGGATGTTAGAGTTCATTGGGTGTCATCATTGAGTTTTCTTGTGGTGATGTGTGTTTCTCTTTACTGAGCACAGCAGATTGAGCGTGTGAGTTTGTCTGTGGGGCTCAAAAGTGAAATGAACAATCTTGTCAATGAGGAAGGAGTAGAGATGTCAATCAGAGCACTTACCCTGGAGTTGTACAAGGCCCAGCAGAAGGTCTCGCTTCTGGAAAAAGATTTGGAAACAACTCCTTTGGCCAATCGGGATGGCATTAAAAACAAATTGCGTGAGGCGCGAGCCGAATGGGCGATTCTTCGTAAGATGCTGGATGGTGAAAAAGAGACTGGCCTGCCTGTGAGAAGCCGCGCAAATCGTTTTTTTGGTGGTCGCTGATGGTGTTTTGTAATGAGTCTGGTTTTGTCAAAACTTGGGTTGGTGGAGTTGTTCGTTTGCAGGAGGGCTGGGAAGAATGAAAAGTTACCATAAGGAAATATGGTTGGAAGTGCCGACCCGTCGTGCCCTGATTAATATTACACCGCAGGTGGAAGAGTGTCTGGCCGAGTCTGGTATACGAGAGGGGTTGCTGCTCTGTAATGCTATGCACATCACAGCCTCAGTGTTTATTAACGATGATGAGTCCGGGCTTCATCATGATTATGATGTCTGGCTGGAAAAGCTGGCTCCCCATGCACCGGTTGATCAGTATCGGCACAATGGCTATGAAGATAATGCTGATGCGCACCTGAAGCGCCAGATTATGGGGCGTGAAGTGACAGTGGCAGTTACTGAAGGCAGGTTGCATTTTGGAACCTGGGAACAGATCTTTTACGGTGAATTTGATGGTCGCCGCAGGAAGCGAATACTTGTCAAGATTATTGGTGAATAAGGTTGCGAGAGTCTTGAGCAGTATTCGTAAGTGATGTGAGAGAGTTCATTCTGATTTGAACGCAAAAAGCCCCGGCATGTGTGTGCCGGGGCTTTTTGCGTTCAGGGTACGTGAGAATGTCAGCAGGGGGACTGGCTCAGATTGTTTTTGCTGGTCTGTGGGGTGAGCAGAGGGGAGATCATTTCTCCGGCAGCGGCCTTTGTGCTTGACACCATCTGTTTGAGGACCGAATGACTGCCGTTTTCCCTCAGCTCAACGAGCTCCCAGCACTCAGGGTGTGCAGCTATTTCTTTCATAAAGGCAACGTGTTGAGTGTGTCCGCACCGGCTGGCTGAAACCTGACCGAGGATCGGGCAGCCGATCAGAGCGAGATCGCCGATGAGATCAAGGACTTTGTGGCGGATGAATTCGTCGTGGAAGCGCAGGCCGTCTTCGTTCAAGATCGTCTGGCGGTTCCAGTGAATGGCGATGACATTGTCCAGGGTGCCGCCTAAGGCCAGGCCATTGGCCCAAAGCTCTTCCACCTGTTCGACGTAACCGAAGGTTCGGGCTCTGGCGATTTCTTTGATAAAGCGATCACCGCTCAAGTCGATACTGTATTGCTGTTTTTTGATCATGGCATCGTTAAAGTCGATCTCGCCAGAGACTTTAAAGCCGTCGTATGGGCTGATTGTAATTTCGGCATTGCCGTCTGTGTAGTGAATTTCTTTCGTGATTCTTAGCACTTTGCGGCATGATTCCTGCTGTTTACGTCCTGCTCGTTTGAGCAGAAGCATGAAAGGTCCGGCGCTGCCGTCCATGATGGGGATTTCTGGAGCATCAACTTCGATATGGGCGTTGTCGATGCCGTAACTTCGAAGGGCTGCCAGCAGGTGTTCGGTGGTGGATATGCGAGCCTGAGCATGGCCGATGGTGGTGGCCAGTCGAGTGTCGCTTACCTGGTCCATGCGGGCAGGAATTGTAGGCGTGCCAGGCAGGTCGTTGCGGGAAAAGCGGAACCCGCTGTCTGTCGGGGCCGGGTTTTTCACCAGGTTAACGG
>JACNLK010000027.1 GCA_014381505.1 Candidatus Desulfatifera sulfidica
GAAACCCGGATTTTACAAATAAATACGTTACAAATCATACCTTGAGCTAATACCAATAAATCCCACAAGAGCCCCCTCAATCTTTCACCGGCGATCTCTTGTTTCTGTGAGGGATTTGTCATCACCTTTTCCCTGGAGCCCGGACACATACGCCTCAACTGAATCAGCCAGAGACTCCAGCTCATACCCACCTTCCAGAATAGACAACAAACGCCCAGGGCAATAACGCTCACTCCATCTCCGAATCTGAAGACCGATTTGTCGATACAGATCCGTAGAATACGAAAGTCCGGACATGGTATCCTGAATATGGGCATCAAAACCTGCGGCCACAATCAAGGCCTCTGGTTTCCAACGCTCAAGGGCCTCAGTGACCGAGGTCTCGAGTAATTGCAGGACATCAGCATCACTTCCCCCTGGAAGCAGAGGCAGGTTCAAAATGCTTCCCCGACCGGCCTCCAGGCCAACTTCATCTGCATAGCCAGTGCCCGGGTAACTGAAACTGGGATGTTCATGAATACTGATGTAATAAGAGTTTTCCTCACGTTCAAAGGCAGACTGAATACCGTTGCCGTGATGTGCATCAAAATCAAAGATGACGATTCGCTTCACCCCGTACAGTTCCTGCCAATACCGCGCAGCGATCACACAGTTATTGAAGAAGCAGAAACCAAAGGGCATCTTTTTTTCGGCATGATGACCGGGTGGTCGAACCAGACAGAAGGCCTGTGATTCAACCCCACTCTCTAAAAGATTAATAGCTGTAATCCCGGCCCCTGCGGCCAGTACAGCCACGTCATAAGAATCATAACCTATCTGATTATCACTATGATCAATATAGGTTCGCCCGGACAGGGCACCTTCTTCAAATCGAAAGAGCCAGGCCTCATCATGGACGGCCAGCAAACGTTCTCGGGAAGCGTCTTCAGGGGAGTAAAAATGCAGGGTGGGGAAACAGTCGCTGGTCTGGAGACGATCACGAATCACCTCAAGACGGGCAGGAATTTCCGGATGGTCACCACCACCGGTATCATGATCGAGATAACGATGATCCGTGATAATGGCTAATTGTGACACGGACTATTCTCCAGAAAACATGACAAAGAAGAAAGAGACAAAAGTTGATATGAAAAACTATTAGATACTCACTTTTATTAAAATAGTATTGCGTTTTTTATTCACAATTACCATCAATATAATTGATATTCATGCAAGACAGTCACGACCGGCAAAACTGGTTGCCGAGCAAGGCAGCTCTGGTGTATCTTTAAAAATTAAGGTGAGCTTCAGATGCATTCGTAAAAAAGCATTTCTTTGCTCTTCCCCTAAAAAATCTCCTTCAAATCCTCCATGCAAATCACCTTTTACCGCTCAAACCTCTGACCCCGCTGCCATATGGCAAAGAAAGCTCTGTATGAGCTCGCAGAAGAGCACCCCGAACTCAACATTACTGAACAGGAAATCACCGCCGCACCGGTGGCTGCCTGGCGAGAGGGTATCCGGATGATTCCGGCCCTCAAATGCAATGGCCACATTCTCAGCGGTATCCTGCTCAACAAGCAGGCCATCCTCAACTTCCTGCTCAAGACAGGTTTAAAGGCATAAGAACGTGAAACAGTTTCTGATTGATTCCATCGATCACCTCGATCTGGTCGTCTGGCTGCTGGTCATCAGTTTTTTCTGCACCAGTGCCATGTTCAACAACGGCAATATCCAACTCGCCTTTATCGGTGCCGCCGGAATTATTATCGAGATGATGCTGATCAGCCTCAGCATCGAAATCATTATTGAATCCCTGAAAAACAAAAGGGGACTGGGAACCCTGATCGGTTTTATAACCAATGGCCCTGAGGCTCTCTGCCTGCTGGTAGGTCTCTGGGTGGGGGACATCCTCTTTGCCGCCTCCACCCCTTTGGGATCGAACATCATGAATCCGATCATGCTCTTAACCGCGGCCATCATCTGCGGTCGCCTGGGCAGCACAGCCAAAAGCCGACCCGTTTACACCCTGATCACCATTGTGATCACCGCAATACTGGCCGTGAGTTTTTTCTTCATCGAACCGAGCCGCTACCTTTTATGGTTGGGGGTAGCTGTCCTGGCCACCGGGATTCTCTTCACCCTTCGACCACATGAAGTCGTCTGTGAGACCGACAGGGCAGAACATGTTTTTTCCCCTGGAGTCTGGTTTCCACCAGCCCTGATCATCCTGGTGAGCGCGGGCTATTTCCTCGACCCAGTGGTCTCCTTTGCCGCTGACCAGTCTAACACCCCCAAGGGGCTCATCGGTTTTCTCGTCCTTGCCACTTTGACCAGCTGGCCCGAGTTCAAGTCCTGCATGAGTTTACTTGGCCGTAACCGACCCGTGGCTGCAATCCTCAACATCACAGTTTCCAATATCACGAATATCTGGTTGGCTGTATGTGGAATCGGGTTTTACTTAATCAGTCTGTGAAGCCAATTTTTTTCTTTTTCCCCAGCCCCGCTTTCAACCAGTCGCAGGTCACCAGCTGCACTCAGAACCGACTCGTGATTAAGAGGCCGCCCGATTCAAGGCACTGATCAAGGCCTTGATTGAGGCGATAATAATATCAGTATCCACGCCCGCTCCCCAGAAACGGCTGCCATCGGGTCGCTCGACTTCGATATAGGCCACGGCACGGGCACTCGACCCTTGGGTCAAGGCGTGTTCGTGGTAGTTACAGAGAACAAATTCGGCCAAATTTGCCGATCGGATCGCTGTACAAAACGCATCCAATGGACCATTTCCCAAGGCTGTAACACGGCAGGGTGTACCAGAAACAACCAAATCAGCCTCAACATCGGCCGATGAAGCATCACCATCACGGCCACTGTGCCGCTTGATCACATGGAATGAATCCATGGCCAAC
The DNA here is from genome assembly GCA_014381505.1 of Candidatus Desulfatifera sulfidica. Lineage (GTDB taxonomy): Bacteria > Desulfobacterota > Desulfobulbia > Desulfobulbales > Desulfocapsaceae > Desulfatifera > Desulfatifera sulfidica. The sequence goes on from JACNLK010000027.1 coordinate 2,892, forward strand.
GGCTCGGTCCGGTTCAAATATTCAGACCCAAAGGCCTCTCGAATTTCAGTCAGCTGCAACTCACGCCCGGCCTGTTCTGTCATCTTCTGGATCACCAGCCCGAACTCAGGATGCATGGCTTTGGGCATCTTAAAACCAAATTCCTTATCCATGACATAGGCCACCCCACCCTTACCCGATTGACTGTTGATGCGAATAATCGATTCATAGGTCCGGCCAACATCAGCCGGATCAATGGGCAAATAGGGAACAGCCCATACCCCATCATCCGATTGGGCACAGGCATCCATTCCTTTATTGATGGCATCCTGATGCGAACCGGAGAAGGCGGTATAGACCAGTTCACCGGCATACGGATGACGAACGTGAATCGGGATCTGGGTGACCCGTTCAGTAACATCAATCAGGCGGTTGATGTCGTGGAGATCAAGCTGTGGATCAACCCCTTGAGTAAACAAGTTCAAGGCAAGGGTCACCAGATCAACATTGCCGGTGCGTTCACCATTGCCAAACAGAGTTCCCTCGACGCGATCACCTCCAGCCATCAATGCCAGTTCAGTTGCGGCTACGGCACAGCCCCGATCATTGTGGGCGTGAAGACTGATCAAGGCACAATCACGGTTCTTGAGCCTGGAGCAGAACCATTCAATCTGGTCAGCATAGATATTAGGGGTCGACATCTCAACCGTGGCCGGCAAATTGATGATCACCGGGTTATCCGGAGTCGGCTGCCAGACATCCATCACCGCTTCGCAGATCTCCACGGCAAAATCAAGCTCTGTACCTGTAAAACTCTCAGGCGAATACTCGTAGCGAAACCTGGTCTCCGGCTGTCTGGCCGCTGCAGCGACGATGGCCTGAGCCCCTGACACAGCCAGATCAATAATCTCCGCACGGCTCATCTTAAAGACCGCTTCTCGCTGCAGGGTGGATGTGGAATTATAAAGATGGACCACGGCCTGACCAGCCCCACGCAGCGAATCAAACGTCTTTTGAATCAGGTTTTCACGGGCCGGGGTCAGGACCTGAATACTGACATCATCTGGAATCAGATTGTTTTCAATGAGCAATCTGGCAAAATCATATTCCACCTGAGAGGCCGAAGGAAAACCAACCTCAATATCCTTAAAACCGATATCCAGCAGAAGGTGATACAGGTCAAGCTTCTGTTTCACATCCATTGGTTGAACCAGGGCCTGATTACCATCACGCAGGTCAACGCTGCACCAGGCCGGGGCCTGGGTAATCCTTTTGGAGGGCCAGGTACGATTGGGCAAATCAACCTGGGGATAAGGACGATATTTTTTAACGCTTTCCGGTCGCATGTAAGTCACTCCTCATCATGGCAAAGATACTGATTGCTGGGTCCTGGAAACAAAACAATTCATCAATATACAAGAAAACTCATACACTCGAAGAGTAAATGGTCAACAGCCCATATTCATTCATTTCAGATTCCAACGCGCCTATAATAAAAAAATCAAAACGGACTGCTCATAAACAGATACCCAATAAAAAAAGCCGCGTTCTGAAGAACCGCGGCTTAAGTGACCTGTATTGACGTGCTGTCGATGACCCTACAGACAATCCACTCCTGCCGCGGCGCTGGTTGCCAAGCAATATAGTAGATTTGTCAGGTTGAGTCGAAGAAGCATCTGTTAATCTCTCATTTATTATTCTAACTGCTGATCAATCTCCATGAACAACGTATGATATTTTGAAGATAAACCCCTCCTGTGAAAATTGTCAAGCGACCACTTTACGAAAAATAACACTTCCCATAAACGACACTCACCCGGCAAGCATTTGAACAAAAGGTACACCTCAAATCAATTTCACAAAATCAGCCAGATAGAAGGCTCAACAAAACAACATTCTAAGTTCAGAAATGTTCAAACTGCTTTTTGCAGCAGGTCAACGTATACATTGCAGACCTCACTCAACACCCTGTCCACACCTGGTATAGACGTTCGCCACCCACAAAAACCCGACAAACCACCCTTCATTCTTGACATCCAAGCCTGTGAAAGATATATTTTCAAGCTCTTATCATAAAATGTATCAGTCATAATCTTTCAGGTTTTTCAAAAACCTCCATCTGCTATGAGGAACAAGGTTCATGGGAAAAATCAACGGCTCACAGGCCATTATTAAATGTCTCCAGGAAGAAGGGGTCAACACCATCTTCGGTTTTCCCGGAGGTGCAGTCATTGATCTATACGACGAACTGCTGGATTCGGGCATCAAGAACGTCCTTGTTCGACATGAGCAGGGCGCAGTCCACGCAGCAGACGGCTATGCCCGTGTCACAGGCGAGGTAGGGGTAGCCCTGCTGACCTCTGGCCCCGGAGCCACCAATGGTGTCACCGGTATTGCCACGGCCTACCTGGATTCAATCCCCATAGTAGTCCTCACCGGCCAGGTTCCCACTGCCCTGATCGGCAACGATGCCTTCCAGGAAGTTGACATTGTCGGTATCACCCGTCCCTGTACCAAGCACAATTATCTGGTCAAAGAGGCCAAGGATCTGGTCCCGACTCTCCGCGAGGCTTTTCATGTTGCCCGTACCGGACGCCCCGGCCCCGTTCTCGTTGATCTGCCCAAAGACGTGGTCGCCACCATGATCAAGTTTCCGGAAAAAACACCGATCCGGATGCAGACCTATCAGCCCACCTATGAGCCACACATGGGCCAGGTCGAAAAAGCCTGCAAGGCAATACTCAAGGCAAAACGACCGGTCCTCTATGTGGGAGGCGGAGTGATCCTCTCCAATTCAAACGAGGAACTGACCCAGTTGGCCAAGCGCCTGAACATTCCGGTCACCATGACCCTGATGGGGCTCGGCGGTTTCCCTGGCACCGACCCGTTATCCATGGGTATGCTTGGCATGCACGGCAGCTACACCGCCAACATGGCCGTATCCAAAAGCGATGTTCTGATAGCCGTCGGTGCTCGCTTCGATGACCGTGTCACCGGCCGAGTCGATGCCTTTGCCCCCAACGCAAAAATCATTCATATCGACATCGACCCCACCTCCATCAGCAAGAACGTCAAGGTGGACATCCCCATCGTTGCCGACTGTAAGCACGCTCTGACTGCCATGAACAGCTGGCTCGACCAGGCAAAAGACCTCAATGAAGATGAAATCAAAACCAAGCATGAGCCTTGGCTTGCGAACATCAATGAGTGGACCGAAAAGCACCCCATGGGCTACACCAATGAAGGTGAAACCATTAAGCCCCAGTTTGTTATCGAGACCTTGAGTAAACTCACCGCAGGGGATGCAATCATCACCACCGAAGTCGGCCAGCATCAAATGTGGACTGCCCAGTTCTATAAGTTCAACCGCCCACGGCGCTGGGTCACTTCCGGTGGGCTCGGGACCATGGGCTATGGTATGCCTGCTGCCATCGGCGCCAAGATGGCCTTTCCCAACGAGACGGTCATCGATGTTGCCGGCGACGGCTCCATTCAGATGTGCATCCAGGAATTGGCCACGGCAAAGCAGTATGGCTGCCCCATCAAAATCGCCATTCTCAACAACAACTACCTGGGCATGGTTCGTCAGTGGCAGGAACTGTTCTATGACAAGCGCTACTCGGGCACGATCATGGAGGTCACACCTGACTTTGTCAAACTAGCAGAGGCTTACGGTGCAGTTGGCCTGCGAGCCACCAAGACCAGCGAAGTGGAAGGAGTCATCAAAAAGGCCCTGGCCACCGACAATACGGTTATCATGGACTTCACCATCGCTCGCGAAGAGGGAGTATTCCCCATGGTTCCAGCCGGTAAAGCCACTACCGAGATGTTACTCGTCTAATTGCGGACACCTTTGAATTCAACCCGAACGGAGGGCTGCGGTCCTCCTCCAGGAATATAATTGCACAGGATAAACCGATGAAACATACCCTTTCTGTTCTCCTCCAAAACAAGCCCGGAGTCCTCTCCCGGGTAACCGGCCTATTCAGCGGCCGCGGCTTTAATATTGAGAGCCTGAGCGTGGCTGAAACCCTCGACGAAAGCGTCTCTTCTCTGACACTGGTCACCCGTGGTGATGATGCCATTGTCGAACAGATCACCAAACAGCTGCACAAACTGATTGATGTCATCAAAGTCACCGATATCAGTGAAGGCGAATTTGTTGAACGCGAAATGGTCCTGATCCGCGTCAAAGCCGAGTCCAACACACGAGCTGAGGTTTTGCGTGTCATTGACATCTTCCGCGGCAAGGTCGTTGATGTCAGCCCCAAATCGTACATCGTTGAAGTCACTGGATCCACGACCAAGATCAAGGCTATAATCGATATTCTCAAACCCATCGGCATCAAGGAAATTGTGCGCACAGGTACAGTCGCTATGGCCAGGGCGAGTAAAAGCTGACCTGACTCTGCACCGTCGATCCCGCATGAATCCAGTTCGCGGTCTGTAGCACTCTTTTTTTGCCCTACAATATGATGAACAGGGCCAGGCTTGTCAGCACGCCCGGCCCTGTTTGCATTCTCCCTCTTTGTCTCTGGCCCCATGGCCGCACACTGAGTTTAGTAACAGATCACTCACCCACCCAGGTAACCTGCATGATCGCACCGCGTATCCCCATGGCCAAAGAAGGCTATCCATTCATCGCCTTTTCAGCCTTTGTAACTCTAACACTGGCCTTCCTGGAATGGAGCGTTCCAACCCTTGCCGCCTTAGCAGTCACCGGTTTTATCACCTGGTTCTTCCGCGATCCGGAACGACTCACTCCCTCTGACCAAGACGCCCTGATCTGTCCGGCCGACGGTAAAGTCATCCTTGTTGAAGAAGTTGACGACCAGATTTATCTTAACTCCCGCACGTTGAAAATTTCCATATTCATGAACATCTTCAACGTCCATGTCAACCGCAGCCCATGCAAGGGTAAAGTAGAGCAAATACTCCATCGCCCCGGCAATTTCTACAGCGCCGACAGCAGCAAGGCCGCCCTGTACAATGAGACTTGTGCAACCCTGCTCACCACCGAGCACGGCCCGCGGATTGCAGTGGTTCAAATGGCTGGTCTCATTGCTCGCCGCATCATCTGCTGGGCAGAAATTGGAGACACCCTGAAATCCGGTCAACGCTTTGGACTGATCCGCTTTGGTAGCCGGGTCGACCTATACCTCCCACTGGACACGCAAGTTGACGTCCAGGTTGGTGACAAAGTCAAAGCAGGCGAAACCATCCTGGGCCGCCTGGCCTGACCTCCTTCTTTTTTGCCTTTTCTTCGTTAATCAGGTAAAATACGTCATTGCGCAAGTGTTATCAGGGACAATCTTCCCCGTATACCAGTCTGAATCTCCCTAAAACTCCGTTCTATGACAAGGAGCCACCAGCAGATGACCACCAACAACCCGGAAATAAGCACCAAATTTTATCCGATCCCCTGCATGGTGACCCTGGCCGGCCTGTTCTCCGGATTTTACTCGATCGTTTCGGCCATTAATGCTGAATTTGTCACCGCAGCCATCGCCATCATGGTTGCCTGGGTCTTTGATGGGCTCGATGGCCGCATTGCCCGAATGACAAACTCCACCAGTCAATTTGGCAAGGAGTTGGATTCTCTCTGCGATCTGGTCTCGTTTGGTGTTGCTCCGGCTGTCCTGGCCTATCTCTGGGCCCTGGTTCCTTACGGTCGCTATGGATGGCTGGCCGCCTTCCTCTTCGTGGCCATGACGACTTTACGACTGGCTCGCTTCAACACACAAGACAGTTCCACCTCCTCCACAGATTTCATCGGCCTGCCCTGCCCGGCCGCTGCGTTTATGATCGCCACCTCGGTTCTGTTCTGCCGTTTTCTCGGGATCACCGGTGAGATACGCCACATCTCCCTGCTGTTCCTGGTCTACCTGCTGTCCTACCTGATGGTCTCCACCCACCGCTACCTCAGCTTCAAACAAACCAGGACTGACAAAGGGCGCTCATTCCAGATTCTGGTAGGCGTTATTTTGCTCTTCACCCTGATTGCGGCAGAGCCTGAAGTCATACTCTTCCTGCTCTTTCTTATTTACATGCTTTCCGGTCCGGTTATGGCCCTCATCCAGCGTGTCAGGAGGCCGAGCAAAGATGCTCTTCTGAAGAAAAAGAAATCCGAACAGCAAGATCCTCCTCCCATTGCATAATGACACCCTGCGGCAATGGTGCAATGACTCGTTTTACCCCCATTGCTCCAGCACCACAAAATCGTGCTGACCAGACTTGCCCCACAGACATCCTGTTTAAAGGAGAAATCACCCCCTCCATACTCTGCTGCCCATTGTGTAAAAGCGCGCCGGCACCCAAGACATACCATCAAGACAAAAGACGACCATACCTTCAATGCGCGAAATGCTCGCTGGTCTTTGTCCCACCCGCCTACCATCTTTCCAAAAAGCAGGAAAAAGCAGAGTATGACCTGCACCGCAACAACCCTGACGACACCGGATACAGGACATTTCTAGACCGCCTGTTCTCTCCCCTTCGTCAACGTCTTCCAACGGCCAGCCGCGGACTCGACTTTGGTTGCGGCCCAGGCCCCGCCCTTTCGATGATGTTTGAAGAGGCTGGATTTCCCATGGCGGTGTATGATCCTTTTTACGCTCAGAACCCTAATGCATTGGCAGGCAGATATGACTTTATTACCGCCACTGAAGTTGTTGAACACCTGTACAATCCGGCCCGAGATCTCCAACTGCTCTGGGGACTTCTCAGGTGCGGGGGATATCTTGGCATCATGACCAAACGGGTTCTCACCAAAGAATCTTTCAGCCGCTGGCATTATACACACGACCCCACTCATGTCTGTTTCTTCAGCCTGGCTACGTTTCAATGGCTTGCCGACCATTTGAACGCAGACCTGGAAATAATCTGCAAAGATGTTATTCTATTACACAAACGTGGCTAACTGTACCTTGACCGAGAAGATAGATTTTACAGTACCACCGGAGCGCCGGAATAACCTCAATGACTCAACGGATCACCTCCATCAAACACCATTTGCCATGCTGATCAAATTCATCTCTAGCAGCCAGACGACGGAGCAACAACATGTTTAGAATCATTGCCTTTCTTGTGGGACTTATCTCCTTAATTGCAGGATTACGGAATTACGACAGTGAACTTGCCTCAGCACCTGTGCCCATAGTCAGCGGTATTCTGGTCATGCTCATTGCCGTGTTTAATCTTGTACCCAAAATCAGACGCTGCTCGGCCTGTAACAAAATGATTCCAACCAAAAGTGACATCTGCCGTTTCTGCGGCATGAAACAATAACGATATCATTGCAGAGATCACAACCTGCTGTCTCACAGCTGACTTTCACGATCCACACCTACCTGATCTTCGGCATATGGGTTGGCAGGTCTCACCACTTCCTGAAGCTCGAACCCATTTCGCTGCTCGCCCAGACATCCTGACGGATTCATTCAACTCTTCAACACAACTTTTTATTCTTGCAAATTGTTCAGCCAAAACCAAAAATTCCTACCTGCAGTTCCCACCTGTTGCCACCAGCACGGAAATCTGTTATTTTTTAATCTTTTGAGCTGACAATACTGCAAGAGGCACAAAACAGAACTCACGCTTTGTGTTCTGATCGCCCCCCTGCCTTATCCACTTTCTTCTTATATTTAAAAGGATTCACCCCATGAAAAAATACAACGTTGCGATTGCCGGGGCCACTGGCGCTGTGGGCGGTGCCATGCTTGATGTCCTGGCACGGAAAAACTTCCCAATTAATGAATTGCGCCTTTTGGCCTCAGAACGCTCTGTGGGCAAAAAACTCACCTTCCAAGGTAAAGAGATCACGGTTCAACTCCTGAGCAAAGATGCCTTTACTGACATTGACATTGCTCTCTTTTCAGCCGGTGCCACACGCTCCCTTGATTTCGCACCCGCCGCCGCAGCCGCAGGTGCTGTTGTCATCGATAATTCCAGCGCCTATCGCATGGACCCGGAAATCCCACTGGTGGTACCTGAAGTAAACCCACACGCCATCGCCCAATATACAAAACGCGGTATCATCGCCAACCCCAACTGTTCAACCATCCAAATGCTGGTGGCATTGAAACCAATCCATGACAAAGTAAAGATCAAACGAATAGTGGTTTCCACCTATCAGGCGGTCTCCGGCACCGGTGCTCCAGCCATTGAAGAACTCAAAGCGCAGGTTCTGGCTTATGCCAAGGGCGACCCCTTGAAAAGCGAGGTCTATCCGCACCAGATCGCCTTCAACTGCCTGCCCCACATTGACAGCTTCCTCGACAACGGCTACACCAAGGAAGAGATGAAAATGGTCAATGAGACTCGCAAGATCTTTGAAGATGATTCCATTGGAGTTACGGCTACGACGGTCCGCGTCCCGGTTGTCTACGGCCACTCCGAGGCAGTCAATATTGAAACTGAGCAGAAGATCACGGCAGCGGAAGTCAAAGAACTGCTGAGCACAGCCGCGGGAGTCACACTGGTCGATGATCCGGCCAACAATCAATATCCCATGGCCATTGATTGTGCCGGTTCCTTTGAGACCCTCGTTGGTCGAATCCGCGAGGATGAGTCCATAGCCAACGGCATCAACCTGTGGGTGGTTTCTGACAACATCCTAAAGGGTGCGGCGCTCAATGCTGTGCAGATCGCCGAACACTACATTGAAAAATACCTATAAAGGGGCTCCCAACCTTGCGAATCATCAGTGGCTGGGCCCGGGGGAGAAGGCTCTTCTCCCCTGCCCCTAAAGATCAGCAGATTCGACCCACAGCCGATCGGGCACGCGAAGCACTGTTCAGCATCCTTGGCACACAAGTGCAAAATGCACGTATTCTTGACCTGTTTGCCGGAACTGGAGCTTTGGGGCTGGAAGCCATGAGTCGGGGGGCTGCACGGATTGTATTCGTTGATCTCGGCCAAACAGCCCTGCAACTCATCAAAAAAAATGTGGCAATCTGTCTGACCGGGAGACCGGCACACGAAGAAATGATCGATATAATCCGCCATGATCTGAGTCGTGGCCTCACCAGCTTGTGCAACTCGGACCGGCTGAGCGGACAGTTCGATCTGATCTTCCTTGACCCACCCTATGGAAAGGGACTCGCCCAAAAAATCCTCACCGAACTGGCCTCCACCTCACTGATCCACGACCATACCATAATCATGGCCGAGGAAACGGCAGACATCACCTTACCCGAACAGGCTGACCACCTGCACCTGATTGATCAGCGGCAGTACGGCGACAGCGGCTTTTGGTTCTACCGGCCCCAAGGTCAAGGAGCGACCATATGAGCAGTAAGAAAAAAACCCTCGCCATCTACCCCGGTACCTTCGACCCCATCACCATGGGTCATCTCGACATTGTCGACCGGGCTCTGGATCTCTTTGACAAGGTGATCATCGCCATTGCCATCAATCCGTCCAAGACGCCCCTGTTCTCACTGGAAGAGCGTATTGATTTAGCCCGAAAGTGCTTTCCAGAAGGCTACTCACGAATCGAAGTGGCTCCGGTCTCTGGCCTGATCGTTGATTTTGCCGAACAACGTGGCGCCAAGGCCATCGTCCGTGGCCTGCGGGCAGTCTCCGACTTTGACTACGAATTCCAGCTGGCACTCATGAATCGTAAACTCAAACGGGAAGTGGACACCCTCTTTCTGATGCCAGCCTTTCGCTGGATTTATATCAGCTCATCAATCATCAAGGATGCTTCCCGCCACGGCGGTAACGTGAGCGAAATGGTGCCCGAACATGTTAATCAGCGCCTGAAGCAAATCTTTTCCGACTGACCACCAGCACCCATGAATCGACGCGACTCAGACCTCCCCCCCGCCTCTCCACAGAAGCGTCGATTCCTTATCCTGGCAGGTCTGCTCACCTTGTTTTTACCCTTGCTTCGCTTTCTTGGTTTTCGGGTCCCTAAAAAGCCACGGGTGATTGAAGTTACGGCCTCGCTGGCACCAGGTGAATTCTTTACAAGCCCAGACTTTATTTTGTTTGACGACGGTATCACCCCCTGGGCCATCTCCCGTACCTGCACGCACCTGGGCTGTAAACTCAACTATCGGGAAAAGGAAAACATCCTCGAATGCCCCTGCCACCAGAGTCGTTTTTCCCCAAGCGGAGGTGTTCTCAACGGCCCGGCCAAAAAAGAGCTCCCTCGTTTTAACGTTGAAAAACTGAACAACAGCGACAAATATCTTGTCACCCTTTCATCCTGATGATGACTTCATAATGATCAGCGCCATTGTTAAAACATTCACCGGCATCCGCTGGGGTGAATGGAGTCTGATTACCCTCTTCATCTCGGTTCTCTCGGGAATGGTGGTCGCTTTGCAATACGACCCCGCAACTCCACTCTATTCATCCTCTTCACTGGACATTCTGGTTCCGCATGGCAGCTATTTTCGCTCCCTGCACTTCTACTCGAGCCAGTTTTTTTTCCTGTTTTCCATCGCCCACCTCGTGGCCGTGTTCAAAAAGACAGAAGGCTACACCAGGGGACAGTGGTTGAAACTGACTGCAACCCTTCCCGTGGGCCTGCTGATTCTCTTTACCGGCTATATCCTGCGTGGTGACAGCACAGGTTCCTTGGCCGGGATCATTGCGGAAAACATTCTTCTGGCCATCCCCCTTGCCGGAGAACCCATAAACGACTTGCTGCTGTCCATCAGCGACAACCACATGAAACGCGTCTACATCAACCATGTCATTACCCTTGGCATCTTCTGGGGTATTCTGGCCTGGGAGCACCTTCGAGTGTACCGTGCGTCTTTCAACAACCACCTCCTGCTCACCGGGTTTATCCTCCTGATCTCAGTGTTGATTGCGGCCCCGTTTGAGCCTGAACAATTAGGCGTCTTTTACGTCACTGGCCCCTGGTTCTTTCTGGGGCTCCAGGAACTGCTTCGCTTCCTGCCGACTCTTGTAGCCGGAGTGATCGTTCCACTCCTGCTTCTGGCAGCCCTTGCCCTGCTCCGTCCTGCCAACAACTACTTGCGACCACTCTTGATCTTTATTTTAATCTGGCTGATCAGTTACGCTGCACTCAGCCTGATTGCCCTGAGTCACTGAACTGTATACATTTGTTCGTTACCGTAACCCTCCTGTTCTGAAAGAGAAAATGAATACAAGGATACAAAACCAGTGAGTAAAATAAGACTCCCGCCACCGCAACTGGGTGACAATGTTTCTCTCATCGACAGCCACTGTCATCTGGATATGGAAGCCTATGGTGATGACCTCGATGCTGTTCTGGAGCGGGCCCTCAAGCAGGGCGTAACGGGTGTCATCACCATTGGCATCGACGAACCAAGCTCACGGCGAGCCATTGAACTGGCTCGCCGCTATCCAATGGTTCGTGCAACCATAGGTGTCCATCCCCATGACGCTGCCTCCCTGAATAATCAGATGCTCAGCCGTCTGAAAGATCTGGCCCTGGCTCATCGTGATGTAATAGTGGGCTACGGTGAAATAGGTCTTGATTATGTTAAACTCTACTCTGAACCCAAGCTGCAACGACGCTGGTTCAGGGCTCAACTGGAGCTGGCTTCCGAATTGGAACTCCCAGTAATTATCCACGACCGGGAAGCCCATGAAGACACCCTTCGCCTGTTACGAGAAGGAGGACCACTGAAACAGGGGGGAATCATGCACTGCTTCTCCGGCAATCTCGACCTTGCCCAACAGGTCATGGATCTGGGCCTGCTGATCTCTATCCCGGGAGTTGTGACTTTTAAAAAGGCACCCGAGACACAGGAAGTAGCAGCTCAAATACCGCTTGATTCTCTGCTGGTGGAGACCGACGGTCCCTTTTTGGCTCCAATGCCGTGGAGAGGCAAACGAAACGAACCGTGCTATGCCCTCTACACTGCCGGGAAGATAGCGGAACTGCGCGGGATCTCCATTGATGAAGTGGCACGTCACACTACCCGTAATTGCCAACGTGTCCTGAATTTCCCCCCTGCTAACAATGCGAGTTGACGAGATGATCAAAGAAAACCTTACCCAGATCAGGAAAACGATCAAGGCCACAGCTCAAAGCTGTGGCCGAAATCCGGACGAGATTCGCCTGGTGGCTGTCTCCAAACGATTTCCTGTGGATCATATCCGAGAGGCCATGAATGCAGACCAGATGCTCTTTGGAGAAAATTACCTCCAGGAGGCCCAGCAAAAAATCAGCGCGTTGGGAGCAGGGCCACACTTCCACTTCATCGGTCATTTGCAAAGCAATAAGGCCAAGGTGGCTGCCGGGATTTTTCAGATGATTGAAACGATTGACCGAATCAAGCTGGCCACAACACTCGAACGACACCTCGCCTCCCTGGGTCGGACAATGGACGGACTGATCCAGATCAACATCGGTCGCGAGCCTCAAAAATCAGGAGTCCTACCAGAAGAGTGCAGCAAGCTGCTGGAACAGCTCCAGTCTCTGAACCACCTCAAGATCAAGGGGTTGATGTGCATCCCGCCCCATAGTGATGACCCGGAGCTGTCCCGGCCACATTTCCAAGCCATGCGGGAACTTGCTTATCACTTACAGAGGCACAAGCTGTTGCCACAGGACAGAGCGCCAGAACTGTCCATGGGCATGTCTGACGACTACCTCGTTGCCATTGAAGAGGGGGCTACACTGATCCGTATCGGCACCTCAATCTTCGGTGAGCGACCACGGTAAACAAACAGGGCTCATACTGCTGAAACACACAACCTGCTTCAACAAAACAAGTCTCCAGGAAGCAAGAGAGGTGTCTCCAAACGACAAAAGCCCCGTGATCCGAGGATCACGGGGCTTTTGTCGTTCCAATTAACTAATCAGAATTACTTGTTCTTAGCAGATGCGCGCTTGGCAGCTTTCAGAGGATTGACCTTAACAGTCACAACTGTGATCTCTGGCTTGGCATGCGTAGCAAAGTTACATATCCCAAGACGCCACTTGGACTCAGGTACCATATAAGACTTGCAGAACTGAGTTCCGGCCTCTTCAACAATCCGCTCACAGCCTTCACACTTCTCAATAACCGGCTTAAAATTTCTTTCGCCATAACCTACAGCAGCTTGCTCCTGCATCACATCCTCCTCAAATCCATAACAAAAAGTCACCCCCCATTCAAAACGGGGAATGAAATAATTATACAGTATATTCTCAAACTCACAGTTAACAGAATTTCATACTTTACCAGCCATATCCAATTTTCTCAAGAACAAAAGAGATCAAGGAACAAAATCCGAATACAGATACAACAACTTACAACCGATGATCCACATTACCAACCTGTTTCCAAACACTTGTCTTTTCAATTAACATACGATAAGATCAGTTTAATATATTTTTGATCCGACCCATGACGGCTTAGTCATTCTGCACAGGAACACAACCATGCACACCTATATATGGAAAGGTCTCAACTCACACGGCGCCAAACAACAGGGTACTCTTGAGGCTCCTGATTTAGATGCAGCCAAAGCTCATGTCAAACGTCTACGCATCCAAAATCCAATTGTTAAAAAAAAGCCAAAAGATCTTCTGGAAAATATTGGCTTCCTTCAGCCCAAAACAACCGGCAAAGATATCGTCATCTTCACCCGCCAGCTCTCGACCATGATCGACGCGGGACTTCCTTTAGTCCAATGCATGGATATCCTTGCCAAGCAACAGGAAAAAGCACCCTTTCGCAATACTCTTACAGCCATTCGTCGTGAAGTGGAAACCGGAACCACTCTTTCCGACTCCATGCGAAAGCATCCCAAAACATTTGACAACCTCTACACTAACATGATCGAGGCCGGTGAGACCGGCGGTATCCTCGACACCATCCTGAGCCGACTCGCCATCTTCCAGGAAAAATCCCTGGCTCTGCAGAAAAAAATCCGCGGAGCCATGACTTATCCGGCCATCTGCCTTTTTATCGCTATTGGTATCCTGGCTATCATCCTGATTTTCGTCATTCCCGTTTTTGAACAGATGTTTGCCGGTATGGGAGCGGCTCTCCCTTTGCCGACTCAGTTTGTTGTCAGTGCCAGTTATTTTATGAAACAAAATATCATATACATGCTGATAGGCTTAGGCATACTGGTATTCATCGTTAAAAAAATCTACTCCACAGAAAAGGGGCGCTTCAGAATAGATGCCATGATTTTGCGTGCACCGATATTTGGTCCACTGGTTCGCAAAGTAGCTGTAGCCAAATTCACGCGAACACTGAGCACAATGCTTCAGAGTGGTGTCCCTATTCTTGAAGCATTGAATGTTGTTGCCAGAACCTCAGGGAACAAGGTTATTGAGCGTGCAGTCTTGCTCGTTTCAAAAAGCATCAGCGAAGGTCGCCCCATAGCCGATCCATTAGAGGAGAGTGGTGTCTTTCCCAATATGGTCGTACAGATGATCAATGTGGGCGAATCCGTTGGAGCGCTTGATGACATGTTAGGCAAGATTGCTGATTTCTACGACGAAGAGGTCGACCAGGCAGTCAGTAACCTGACCGCTATGATTGAACCTTTGATGATGGTCGGGCTTGGGGGCATGATCGGGGGAATAGTCGTTGCCATGTACCTGCCAATTTTCACGATGGCGAGTCATATCCAATAAAAAGTTTTAGTTTATCATTTTCCAACCAGTGTCCTGCCAAGAGTGAAATGGCGTACGATTGCGCCAGTGTTGGCCCGCAAGGCGCGGTTGATTGAGCATAGCAGGGCTTATGTGATTGAGAAGCCGCAACGCAACAGGCGCGTAAACCAACAAGCAATATTCGTCAGCTGAACCTTGACAGGATACTAGACATATCCCTCCTGATTCTCTCAACAAAATGACAAAAAAACCAGACAAACTATTGACTTTCTTTTTTGAACGTATAACATCCAATATAGTATATCGTTCAGAATTTATAGGAAAAGGAGTGTAAGATGACCCTTACTAAGGCAGATCTCGTACAGGAGATCTTCAAAAACCACCCCTCATTGACCAAAACGCTGGCCACTGATTCTATGGAAGCCTTCCTGAAGTTATCCAAGGACTCCCTGATCAGCGGTAACGACCTGCTCCTCAGCGGGTTTGGAAAGTTCAGTGTCAAAGACAAGAAAGCTCGTCGGGGCCGCAACCCACAGACCGGTGAAGAATTAACCCTGCCTGCACGCCGGGTGGTCACCTTTAAGCCTTCTGGCATCCTTCGCGAAAAGATCAATAACGGCTGATACCTGCGCCTGCACTGACTTTTATAAAAAAACACAACACCCCTGTAAACCGTCTACCCAATGGCTGGCTCACAGGGGTGTTGCATTTTCAAGACCCTTAATTGTACAACTATGCCCATCCAAGCCCACTGGGACAGCATCGCCCTGGACCAGATTCACGACTCAGGGCAGTGGAACCTCCACCCCTTCATCACTGAATCAACCCCTGACGACCAACTCAATAACTCCCTGAATCGGTCAGGCATCATCCACCCGCCCGTGGTTCGCAGAACAGAAAACGGTTATGAATTGCTCGCCGGCCGGAGACGTTTGCACTGCCTCAGCCAGGTTCTCGAACAAACAGAGTGCTGTTGCCGGATCCTGCCCGCCGACACTGAATTTCCGGCTATCCTCCATATCATCCTCACCGATCAACAGACTGCAGGGCCCTTGTCTCCCATGGAACAAGCCTATTTTCTTCTCTGCTGCCAGAAACACGTAACAGAAGACACGACCATCAATATCTTTCTTCCACGATTGGGTCGCAAGACACATCGAGGCCAGATCACCACGCTGCTCCGCCTCCTTGAACTGGATCCAGTAAGCCAGCATCTTGTACACGAGGGGCTTATCCATGAGGCCATCGGCTTTGAACTGCTGCGTCTTGAACGGGATGATCAAATTTTTCTCAGCAGATTATTTGAAAATCTCAGCATGGGACACGGTAAACAAAAACGTTTTCTCGCTCTATGCAAAGATTTATCAGGACGCTCAAGCTCTCCAATCAGAGATCTGTTCAACGATGAGGAAAGTAAAACAATACTTGAAAATAAGGAAATGAATCCTCCACAAAAGACTGGCCGTCTTTTGGAAATGTTACAGAAGCGCTCCCTGCCCAGAAGCAGTGCAGCGGAGAAGGAATTCAGAAAGAAAACAGCGGCACTTGGGCTCCCCTCGGACTGGCACATACAGCACAGCCTCTCCTTTGAAAGAGATGAAGTCTCACTCACCATCCCCTTTGCCAGCCTGGAGCATTGTGCAGAGCAACTCCCAGCACTCAATCAACTCCTTAAAAAATAAGATTCCCCCGACAAATAAGACTCAACGGCAGACAAAAGAATCAAGGATAAACAATTTCCCCATCAATCATCATATCCTCGCCCAAACGCCGATATCGTACTTCGGCCAAAGACACGGCATCCGCGCGCTCTTGGGCAGAAAATCCCTGAAGCACAGATAATCCCTGATCACCTGCCAGGACAGGGGCCAGAAAGAAGGTCAGCTGGTCAGCTAGTTTTTCTCGCAAAAAAGCACCAAGGATCGCGGCACCACCTTCAACCAAAAGTGAGTTGACTCCCGCCCGCCCCAACTCTTCAAGAATGGACAATAAATCAAGACGGCCATTATTGTCCACCTGCACCTGAAAGACTTCGACCCCCTCCAGAAGCGTCAAACGAGCACGTTTCTCAGGATCAGCCATGGGACCACAAAACACCCAGGTTTCTGCCTCTGATTCAAGGCGGAGAACCTTGGCTGTCTCGGGCAGCAACAATTGGCTATCCAGGAGAACACGTAAAGGGTCACGCCCTCGTCCTTGAGGAAGACGGGTCGTCAGTGAAGGGTTGTCGATAAGAGCAGTATTTGTGCCAATCAAAATGGCATCAACACGATTTCGAAGCCGATGCACCTGACGCCAGGAATCCGGGCCGGTCATGGCACCGCCCTTTGAAGGTTGATACGTTATTCGACCGTCCAGGCTGATACCGGCTTTCAGAATCACCCATGGCAGGGCGGTCGTGATGTGTTTAATAAAAGGACGATTCAGCGCCCGGCATTCTTTTTCCATAATACCGGCAAGAACTTGCACCCCCTGACTGCGAAGATATTCATTTCCGCTGCCAGCGACCAGTGGGTTGGGGTCTTCCATCCCCACAACCGCACGACTGATCCCGGCCTGAGCAACAGCCCGGCTACAAGGCGGGGTGCGCCCGGTATGATTACACGGCTCCAATGTCACATAAATTGTAGCTCCGCGTGCCAACTCACCAGCCCGACGCAGGGCATGAATTTCTGCATGAGGAGTACCGGCCTTGCGATGGTAACCGGTTGCGATGACCTTATTTTCCCGTACGATCAGCGCCCCGACACAAGGGTTTGGCGAAGTACGTCCCAGCCCCTTGCGAGCCTCACGCAGAGCCAGACGCATAAATTTCTGATCCTCTTCCAAGGAAACACTCATGATTGAGTCAGGTCGCGGGCATCGAGCAGGGTTTTAAGCTCATCGACAAAATCACTCACATCTTTAAACTGACGATAGACAGATGCAAAGCGGACATAAGCCACCTCATCAAGAGACGGTAAAGCCTCCATGACCCATTGCCCAACCACTTTAGCACTCACCTCTTTAGAGCCTGAATCCTGGAGTCGTTTCTCAATTTCATCAACAAAAGCGTCAATCTCATCACGACTCACCGGACGCTTTTCGCAGGCTTTTTCTAAACCGACCACCAGCTTGAGACGATTCCATTCTTCACGTCGCCCATCCTTCTTAACCAGGACAGGAACCAGCATTTCCAGCCGCTCATACGTGGTAAAACGCTGTCCACACTCCAAGCACGAACGTCGACGGCGGGTAATGGTATTCTCTTTGTTCACACGAGAATCAACAACCTTACTGTCAACATGACCGCAGTAGGGACATTTCATGACAACTCCTGATTATCTTTTAGGTCCAACAATATTTGAAATGGGAAAACGAACACACAGTGCTCGTACCTCTTCACGGACCTTGGCGAGTACCGTTTCATCCCGACCACTGATCACCCGATCAATCCAATCGGCGATTAACTCCATTTCTGGTGTCTTGAGGCCACGAGTGGTCACCGCCGGGGTACCAAGCCTGATACCGCCAGTGACAAATCGTGACTGAGTGTCAAAAGGAATAGCGTTTTTATTCACCGTGAGTCCAGCCTGCTCAAGAAGATTCTCGGCCTCTTTACCGGTAATCTCCTTATTGGTGAGATCAATCAAGAGAAGATGATTGTCAGTACCACCTGAAACGAGGCGAAATCCTTTAGACAAGAGGATCTTGGCCAGATGCTGCGCATTGACAACGACCTGTTGCTGATCCGCTTTAAAGGATGCGCTCATGGCCTCTTTGAAGGCAACGGCCTTTGCTGCTATCACGTGCACCAACGGACCACCTTGAATACCAGGAAATATCTGACTATTCAAAGCTTTACCAAACTTCTCACGAGCCAGAATCAGACCACCACGAGGACCACGCATGGTCTTATGCGTAGTTGTGGTAACAAAATCAGCATAGGGTACAGGTGAGGGATGCACACCGGCTGCTACCAGCCCAGCAATATGGGCCATATCAACCATAAACAAAGCACCAATCTGATCGGCAATTCGGCGAAAATGTTCAAAATCAATAAGTCGCGGATAGGCACTGGCACCTGCCACGATCATCTTGGGGCGGTTCTCAAAGGCAATCCGCTCGACCTCGTCCATATTGATCTGCTCACTGCGCCGCTCAACTCCGTAAGAGATAAAGTTAAAGAGTTGGCCGGAAAAATTAACCGCACTGCCGTGGGTCAGATGTCCTCCATGAGCCAGATCCATGCCCAGGACCTTATCTCCAGGCTTAAGGGTTGCAAAATAGACCGCCATATTGGCCTGGGAACCGGAATGGGGCTGCACATTCGCATAGTCCGCATCAAAGATCTCTTTGGCCCGTGCTATGGCAAGCGACTCGACCTCATCGGCATAATCACAGCCACCATAATAACGCTTCTTCGGATAGCCCTCAGCATATTTGTTAGTAAAAATAGAACCCTGAGCCTCAAGAACCGCTTGCGAGGTAATGTTCTCCGAGGCAATTAATTCAAGTTGATTATTTTGACGGTCATATTCCAGACCAATATTCCGGTAGATATCCGGATCGATCTCTTTTAACAAGGACATGCATACACCTTTAATAGTAACTATTCAAATTCCCAGTGATCCACAGCATACTGCAACCAGAGGGGTAAACAAAAAAACCGGCTTTTTGCTGTTGCAATGCCGGTTTTTGTTTATTTGTTATCAACTCCTGCCTAACACTGACTGAACTTTTCAATCCGACTCTGATGCCGTCCACCTGCAAATTCAGTGGCCAACCAAACAGTAACGATATCTGCGGCTAGTTCTGTGCCGGTCACGCGCTCACCCAGACAAAGCACATTCGCATTATTGTGCTCCCGGCTTAACCGGGCGCTGAAAGATTCATGACAAAGGGCTGCCCTCACATGTGGATATCGATTGGCAGCCATGGACATTCCCAGACCGGTACCGCAGATCAGAATCCCGCGTTGAGCCTGAGCTCCTTCAATACGCTCACAGACCTGACTGGCATAATCAGGATAATTGACAGACTCGGGACCAAAGCAACCAACATCTTCCACTTCATGACCAAGCTCAATCAGTTGAGCTACGATCTTCTCTTTCAGCTGATAGCCGCCATGATCAGCACCGATCGCAATCTTCATCTTCTTCTCCTGTCAATCTTGATAACGGCGCATAATCAGTACCCCGTTCGTGCCACCAAATCCAAACGAGTTGGACATCGCCGCACGAATTTCCATGGAGCGGGCCTGATTGGGAACATAATCAAGGTCACATTCAGGGCTGGGTTCTGAAAGATTTATGGTTGGCGGGGCAATCTGATCATGGATGCTCATGGCCAGAAATGCAGCCTCAAGACCACCAGCTGCACCGAGCATATGCCCGGTCATTGACTTGGTGGAACTAATGGCTAATTGAGCCGCATGTTCACCAAAAACTGTCTTAATGGCTTGCGTCTCACAACGATCATTGAGCGGCGTTGAGGTCCCATGGGCGTTGATATAATCAATGTCCGCAGGTTTCAATCCGGCATCATCCAGGGCCATCTGCATACAACGGGCGCCACCTTCTCCATTTTCTGGAGGTGCGGCAATATGATAAGCGTCGCTACTGGCACCATAACCGACAACTTCGGCATAAATCCGCGCACCACGGGCAAGGGCATGATCAAGTTCTTCTAAAACCATCATCCCTGAGCCTTCGGCAATAATAAAACCATCACGATCTTTATCAAAGGGGCGTGAAGCCTGTTCCGGAGCCTCGTTACGAGTCGACAAAGCCTTCATGGCGGCAAAACCACCAACGCCCAGTGGACAGATTACAGACTCAGCACCACCGGTAATCACTGCGTCACTGCTTCCATAAACTATGGAACGGAATGCCTCACCCACGGCATGGGTACCAGCAGCACAGGCAGTAGACAAGGCCAGGTTTGGTCCCTTGGCTCCGGTCTGCATGGAGATATGCCCCGAAGGCATATTGGGAATGGCCATGGGGATAAAAAAAGGCGAGATTCTCTTGGGCCCTTTATTGAGACATGTTTTGTGATTTTTTTCAATCACTGGCAGTCCACCAATACCACAGCCGGTAATAACCCCAACCCGAGTACAGTTCGCCTCGTCAATCACAAGACCACTGTCATCAACTGCCAGCCGTGCCGCAGCTACTCCATACTGGACAAAGAGATCCATATGTTTAGCCTGCTTCTTCTCAAAAAAGAGATCCGGCTCAAAATCTTTGACTTCAGCTGCGATTTGAACCGCGTAGTCGCTGGTATCAAAACGGGTGATATAACTAACACCACTGACCCCGTCACAGATATTCCTCCAGGTCTTTTCCGTACCAGTACCCAGAGGCGTTACCAAACCAACCCCAGTCACCACTACTCTGCGTTTCGACATCAAGTCTCCTCTTTCAACAGGTCAAACCTCAGACACAAGCCATCAGTTATCGACTCATCCCAAGATACTTCTCCCAGACCTTACTTCTTGAGATTGTTTACATAATCAATAGCATTCTGAACAGTGCTGATCTTCTCGGCTTCTTCATCCGGAATTTCAACATCGAATTCTTCTTCCATGGCCATGATCAATTCCACAAGATCAAGTGAATCAGCGCCCAAATCATCAACAAAGGAGGCGTTCGGTACAACCTTGTCTTTTTCAACGCTCAACTGCTCAACAATAATATCAACCATCTGCTGGTCTATAGCCATTTTCATTCTCCTATTCAGTAAAACCGGACAAATTATCCTATGATTTAATAAATCAACCCCTCACAAACGGGAAAGGTCAACGTTTACACTTCCTTTCTTGATAACGCCTAGTGGAACAACTTTCAACTCTTATCTTAATCAGAACACGAAGAGACTGCTGTCTCAACACTGCGCCTTTTCACGGCACAATCACATATACATGCCGCCATTGACATGCAACACCTGGCCTGTGACATAGCTGCCATCATTACCGGCCAGATAGGCCACAGCTCCGGCCACATCCTCAGGACTGCCAAGTCGTGACAAAGGTATTTCACCTTTAATCTTATCCTGAATGTCTTCACTCAATTCACTGGTCATATCAGTAACAATATAACCGGGCGCGACACCATTGACCGTGATATTACGCGACGCGAACTCTCGCGCCATGGACTTGGTCACACCCACCATACCGGCTTTGGCTGCAGCATAGTTAACCTGTCCGGCGTTCCCGGCAAAACCAATGACTGAAGTGATATTAATGATTCGCCCCCAACGCTGTTTCATCATCAGCCGGCTGGCTGCCTTGGCACAGAAAAAGGCGCCCTTGAGATTGGTATCCAGGACTGCATCCCAGTCACTTTCCTTCATTCGAGCTACCAGACCATCACGGGTAATACCGGCATTATTCACCAGGACATCGAGAGTTCCACGGTCTGTCCCGATCTGCTTGATGGCCGCCTGAACCTGTTCGACATCGGCCACATCAAAGGCAACAGCCTCACCGTCGCCCCCAGCCGCACGCACCAGCTCCAGTGTTTCCTCGGCTGCAGCAGGATTACTGACATAATTGCAATAGATATATGCACCCATCCCGGCCAGGCGCACACAGACTGCACGGCCGATACCACGACTGCCACCTGTAACAAGTACTGTTTTTCCCTGCAGACTCATGATGATCTCTGCTCCTCAACGGCTCGGATTAATTTGGGCACAATCTCATACAAATCACCAACTAAAGCAAAATCGGCGACTTCAAAAATCGGTGCGTCTTTATCCCGGTTGATGGCAACAATAGTCTCGGCCGACTGCATCCCGGCCACATGCTGAATGGCACCGGAGACACCGCAGGCAACATACAACTTCGGAGCCACGGTTTTACCTGTCTGGCCCACCTGATGCGGATATTTGATCCAACCGGCATCAACAGCTGCCCGAGTCGCGGCAACAGAACCATTGAGTGCTCCGGCAAGTTCACGTATCAAGGCAAATCCTTTCTCACTATCAAGCCCCCGACCTCCGGCAACCAGGATATCGGCCTCTTGAATATTCACATCATCCTGGTCAGCCACTACCGATTCCAGGACACGAACACGACTTTTAAGGAGTTCAGGCTGAACCGTACAATCGACAGCCTCACCACTGCGCGTCGCATCAAACTCAAGTTCACGCATGACCTTGGGCCTTACTGTGGCCATCTGCGGTCGTGAATAGGGACAGACTATGGTGGCCATGATATTACCACCAAAAGCAGGACGAGTCTGAAGCAGAGCACCGTCCTCTTCCCGAATATCAAGCTCGGTGCAATCCGCTGTGAGTCCTGCACCCAGGACATTGGCTACTGCCGGAATAAACGAGCGCCCCATGGCCGTGGCTCCGGCCAGAACAATCTCAGGTTTCTGCTCCTGGATCAGCTGGGTCAACACTCCACCGTAGGCTTCATCACTAAAATGAAGGAGTTCAGGCGAGTCGATACGCAGGACACGGTCAGCACCGTGAGCAATGAGTTTCTGTGCGGTTTCGCCGGTTTCAGATCCAATCAAAACCGCGGTCAAGCTGACGCCACGAGCATCGGCCAGCTTGCGGCCCGCACCAAGCAATTCCAGCGCAACCTGGGCCAGTTCATTGTGCCGGTATTCGGCGTAGACCCACACTCCTGACCAGGCATTGAGATCCACCACCTGAGTCTTTTCACCACCCTCTATCCGCAGGGCCTCAACCTCACAGCTTTCAACACAAGCCCCGCACAGTGTGCAGGCATCACCGACCACGGCGCAACCATCCACCACCTCAATGGCAGCAAAGGCGCAGCTGGCCTCGCACAGTCCACAGCCAATACACAGATCCTTATCAATAATTAACATTGCTTTTCGTCTCCGCCGCCTTTATTGAAGATAGGCGTTCAGTCGCCGGGCCAATTCGCTGACCTGCTCATCCATATCACCAGTCAACACAGTCCGTTCGCCCCGGGGCTTCGGAGGAAAGACCCGTACCACCTGAGTGGGTGAACCGGCCAGACCAATCAAGGACGGATCCGCACCGATATCAGCAGCGCTCAACACCTGAAACTGGGCCTTCTTTGCCCGCATCTTGCCCTTGAGTGAAGGAACTCGAGGGGTGTTCAAATCCTTGACCACTGTCAAAAGGACCGGATAATCTACAGCCACCACATCATACCCGTCATCCATCATCCGTTCAGCCACCAAGCCTGAAGCATCCGCCTCGCGCACTTTCTGTATACAGGTAATAAAGGGCATATCAAGACGCATGGCCAGTCCCGGCCCAACCTGGGCAGTATCACCGTCAATGGCCTGTTTGCCGCAGAGAACAAGATCAGCCCCGCCGAGGAAATCTATCGCCTGAGCCAGAGTATAGGAAGTGGCCCAGGTATCAGCGCCGGCAAAGGCACGATCCGAGACCAGAACTCCATGATCAGCGCCACAGGCAATGGATTGGCGCAGAACATCTTCGGCCTGCGGCGGCCCCATGGTCAGAACCGTTACTTCGGCTCCCAATTCGTCTTTAAGGCGAACGGCCTCTTCCAGGGCGTGCTGATCATAAGGATTCATGATCGACTGCACACCCTCGCGGGCCAGAGTATTGGTCTTGGGATCCAAACGTACATCTTTGGCGTCCGGAACCTGTTTCACACAGACTATGATTTTCATTCTGCCTATTCTCCCCCCACTCAGCTGCGGGAGTACTCCTTATTCAATTCCTGGCCAATCACGTTTCGTTGAATCTGGTTGGTTCCCTCATAGATCTGCAGGATCTTGGCATCACGCATCATTTTTTCCACCGGATACTCAGACATAAAGCCATATCCGCCCATGACCTGAACCGCATCAACGGCTACCTTCATGGCCACATCTGTGGCAAAAACCTTGCACATGGATGAAACCTTGGTCATATCTTTCGGATGGGCGTCAATATGCCTGGCCGCACCATAAACCAGGGCTCGCGCCGCCTCAAGTTGAATGGCCATATCGGCCAGCAGATGCTGGACAGCCTGAAACGAAATGATAGGCTTTCCAAACTGAACGCGCTGCTTGGCATAGCTTGCGGCCTCATCCAATGCACCCTGAGCCAATCCCAGACCGAGCGCGGCAATACCGGGCCGCGACGAATCCAGGGTCTTCATGACCGTGATAAAACCAGTCCCCAGACGACCGATCAGGCGGTCTTTAGGTATCCGGCAGTCTTTGAATATCAGCTCAGTGGTTGACGAGGCACGGATTCCCATTTTCTTTTCCTTGGGACCACAGGTAAAACCGGCATCACCCTCTTCCACTACAAACATGGAAGCACCGCGCGCGCCACGACTGCGATCGGTAATGGCCACTATGGTATAAATCTGGGCCTCACCACCGTTGGTGATCCACTGCTTGGTGCCATTAATGACCCACTCGTCACCATCGGGAACTGCGGTTGTGCGAATACCTGAGGCATCAGATCCAGCATTGGCCTCTGTCAATCCAAAGGCTGCAAATTTTGCACCTGAGGCAACATCCGGCAAGTACTTGCTCTTCATCTCATCAGAGCCGGCAATCAAAATCGGATATATACCCAGAGCACTGGCAGCAAAAGCTGTACCAACACCGACACACCCACGGCCCAACTGCTCCAGAGCAAGAACATTATCAATACACCCACCACCAAAGCCACCATACTCCTCGGGAATTGGCACAGCAAAAAGGTCGGCCTGAGCCATCTCATTGAGAATGGCGCGGGGAAATTCATGTTTTTCGTCCAGTTCAGCCCGAGCTGGAATGATTCGCTCATCCGTGATCTCACGGGCTGTCTCCACGATCATCTCCTGCTCTTCAGATAAAAAATAATCCATACTTTCTCCTGTTTACCAGTTGATCAGGGTTGCCCCCCAGGTGAAACCGCCACCAAAAGAGCAAACCAAAAGCTTTGTCCCGGGTTGTAATCTTCCTTCCCGATTGGCCTCATCGAGAGCAATGGGGATAGATGCAGCCGAAGTATTACCATATTTCCACACATTGATGAATACCTTTTCCAGAGGAATCCCAACGCGTTCCACGAGTTTATTAAGAATACGGATATTGGCCTGATGGGGGATAAAAAGGTCGATTTCATCCAGAGTGACGCCTTCACGAGCCAAAAGGTCGCTGATTGCGGTCTCCATGGCCTTGACTGCATACTTAAAGACCTCGCGTCCCTCCATGATAATATGGACACCAGGGTTATCTGCCTGCTCAAGATCGGCATTGTTGCTCACAGGTGCATGCATATGGAGCAGGCTCCAGAGTCGACCGTCAGAGCGGAGATTAGAACCAACCAGACCACGACCCTGCGAACCACTGCCAAGCACGACGGCACCGGCTCCGTCCCCAAACAGGACACAGGTGTTACGATCTTCCCAGTTGGTACGGGTGGAGAGGGTTTCGGCACCGATCACCAGAATTTTACGGCTGGCATCGGCACGAACATATTGATCAGCCAGATCCAGGCCATAAAGAAAACCTGAGCAGGCTGCATTCAAATCAAAGGCAAAGGCCTTCGTCGCACCGATTTCCTTCTGGACAAAGCAAGCGGTTGAAGGCATGAGCATGTGCGAGGTAATAGTCCCGACCACAATCAGGTCAAGCTCCTCAGCTGCAACCCCGGCCATACTCAAGGCCTTTTCAGCAGCCTTGGCGGCCAGGCGGTACGTTTCATCCCCTGCCTCACCAATGCGACGAGTCTGGATTCCGGTACGAGTACGAATCCACTCATCACTGGTGTCAACAATCCTGGCCAGATCATCATTGGTCCGAACCCTCTTCGGCAGGCACGAGCCGGTTCCCAGAATCACCGAGCCCATCAGGCTTCAGGCTCCACAATCAGCGCATTGGCTGCCAGACTCTCTGCAATCCGGTCATTCACTCTGAGCTTGACCATTTCAGCAGCCTGAAAGATGGCATTCTTGATGGCCTCAGCGTTAGACTTACCATGACAAATAATACCTGTGCCGTTGATCCCCAAAAGTGGTGCGCCTCCATACTCAGCGTAATCAAATCTTTTCTTAAACGACTGCAAAGCCGGTCGAGCGAACAGAAAACCAATCTTGGCAATCAATGATTTGTTGATTGCTTCCTTCAGCATTTGCAAGATAGACTCAGAAAGTCCCTCACCAATTTTAAGACAGATATTGCCGACAAACCCGTCACAAACAACAACATCCACATCCCCTTCAAATATGTCTCGCCCCTCAACATTACCAATAAAGTTCAATGAACTCTTAGCCAGACGTGTGTGAGTTTCTTTCACCAGAATATTCCCCTTACCGGTCTCCTCACCAATGCTGAGAATGCCGACCCGGGGATTGGAGGTATCCAGTATGCGCGAAAAATTAGAAGCCATAATCGCAAACTGCACCAGATGCTGAGGCCGACAGTCAACGTTGGCACCCACATCCATCACAACCACTGGTTTTTTCTGAGTGGGCAAGATACCTGCAATACCCGGCCGAGACACATGCTTGATTCGACCAAGTTTACGCACAGCAGCCGCCATGGTGGCCCCGGAGTTACCGGCGCTCACTACAGCTTCAACCTCCCCCCGGAAGGCAAGGTCAAAAGCTACCATGATCGAAGAATCTTTTTTACGACGGATGGCGTCTACAGGAGATTCGTCCATACCTACCGCCTGGGAGGCATGGACGATCTCAATCCGAGACAAGAGAGAAGAGTCGCTCGTTACTTGCTGCAAATATGGCCGGAGATACTGCTCATCACCAACCAAGACCACCTGCAGTTCTGACTGACGCGCGGCGAGCACAGCCCCGGCCACTAGCTCTTTAAAGCCGTGATCTCCGCCCATGGCGTCCAGGGCAATCCGCACACCTACCTCCTAGACGAGGTCGGCGTCAAAACTAAATACGGTTCGCCCTTTGTATTTACCACAACTTGCACACAGACGATGCGGTTGCTTTGGCTCGCCACAATCGGCGCAGAGAGAAAGGCCCGGCGCTTTGAGCGCGTCATGAGACCGTCTTTTACGAGTACGGGAGCGCGAATGTCTTCTTTTTGGAACTGCCATGATTTCCTCCAGCAAGACCGCCACGGACAGAAAGTTTCCGGGACGTGTCTTTTTATTTTTTCTCAGCTAAAACAATAGACGGATAATTCAATTATCCGGACCCCAGAGCTCCCCACCGAAATACCACCACTTCGAGACAGGATACGGGGAAGCCCATCAATAAAACATGATAAAATAATCAATCCAGCCAAAAATGGCCATAAAAAAATAAACCAGACAGCAAGAACCCTGAATAAATGGCCCAACAGTTCATCACAGAACAACGGCCAAGCGCTCGGAAACCTTATCCAGACGCAGGGAACTCACCTCCAGAGCTCGACGAAACAAGCCAAAATATAACTGGAAATAATCTTGCGACAACCTTTCAAGGGCACTGTTATCAAAAAACAAAAACTGCGCAGCAACAACCGCTCGAACTTCAGCCCGATGGTTTCCAGCTCCCAACAAGGCCGCCTCACCAACCATGGCCCCAGGGTCCAGGAGGGCAACGACCTGAGCCTTACCATACAGAGGGTTTAATTTACGAACGGCCAGACGCCCCCGGACAAGAAAATACAAACCATCAACAGGCTCACCCACACCAAACAAATCCTCACCTTCTGCCAACTCAAGCCGAACAAGATAAGAAACAAGCAGAGCACGCTCAGCTGCATTAAAAAAAGGGACGGCTACCCCCAGCAGATCCTCAGATATCGAGCCAAGACTCACTGCACTTCCCCCCCCACAGCATTCAGACGATTTTTCTTTTCTATCTGACTCACCAAACCAGCGAATTTCTCCCGCCGTAAAATCGAAGTAAACTGCTGCCTGTAATTATTAACAAAGCTTACCCCTTCAATATTGATATCATAGACCAACCATCGCCCCTCTTTCAGAAGCATGACATAATGGATCGGTATATCCTGACCTTGGTGCTCAAACAGGGTCGACACCACAGCCCTATTCTCCTTGACCCGTTCGTCAACAAAGCGAATCTCTTCACCCGAATAATTTTCGATCTTACCAAGATACGCATTTTCAAGGAGCTGAGTAAAAATACCGACAAAATGATCCTTTTCTTCATCTGAAATCTGGCGCCAGACCTTCCCCAGGACCCGTTTGGACATTTCCTCAAAATCAAAACGAGAAGCGGCCAGCTCCATAAGAACAGTCCGGCGCTGACTGCGCCTCTCCTCACCGCGCAAATCGGGATCAACCAGGACCGCAACAACCGCGTCCATGGTCGGTCGAAGCTCCTCCGTTGGCCCGGCAAACACCGACGAAGCCGAAAAAATACCGAAAGACAACAAGAGCGCCAAACGCATTACAATACATTCAACACGCCCAACAGGCCCCAGCAGTTTCCTGTTCATCACACCCCTCTTCATGGTAGACTCACTCCCGCTTCAAGCGATACCGGCATGGCATCAACCCCACCCCGCTGTCCGGACTGATCGTTC
The DNA here is from genome assembly GCA_014381505.1 of Candidatus Desulfatifera sulfidica. Lineage (GTDB taxonomy): Bacteria > Desulfobacterota > Desulfobulbia > Desulfobulbales > Desulfocapsaceae > Desulfatifera > Desulfatifera sulfidica. The sequence goes on from JACNLK010000027.1 coordinate 31,884, forward strand.
AGAGAATTATAGCGATATTCTGCATATGCCTGACGCATCGCCACATAAGGGTCCAGGGAAAATCGTCGCAAATCAACATACACATCGGGGTTCAATGAAAAACGATTCGTCTTACGAAGAGCCGTATAACTCAACGAGCTGTATTGCCCGGTATCCTGGTACAACACCGTTGGATGAAGCATGCCATCACCAATCATGCCCATGCTGTCACGCAGTGTAGAGGGACCCAAAACTGGCCAGCAAATATAAAATCCCTCACCAACCCCCCATGTTCCCAGGGTCTGCCCCAAGTCTTCTTTTTTCCGCAGCAGACCAAAATCACTCTCAGCCACGTCAACAAGCCCACCAATACCAATGGTACTGTTCAGTGCAAAACGGGCCAGCACCACACCACTGTCTGCAAGCTTCCCCTGAAGCAGATTATTGGCCAGATAAACAGGGCTGGCTAGATTACAGAAGAAATTCTTCAGACAACGGCGCAAGTCAGTGGGCAACACAGCACTATAGACACGGTTGACCGGCTGCAATAACCAATCGTGCAGCTTATCGTTGAATGCAAACGAGAGCCGATTGATCCCCTCAAAGGGATCTGACACCTCTACCACAAATTCGTCGTCACCCAGAGGCTCTTCCATAAGCCAATCCAGATCAGCTGCCCCTTCCGAAGAACCACCCTCCACTGCGGCCACAGAACCAGCCAACAACATGGCCATAAAGAGGAAAGAACACAATGTAGTCAACATCAAACGCATTCCACTCTCCCCTTACTCAACGTCACCGAAGGCGAATTTACTGATCAAGGATTCAATATCCACCGCCGACTCAGTATCAACCACGACGTCCCCTTCAACAAAAATCTCCTCATCACCACCCAAAGTGATCTGAATATACTTGTCGCCAATAATTCCCTGTGATTTAACCGAGGCCATGGAGTCCACCGGTACCCGGATCTCACGATTCAGGCGGAGAGCCACATGGGCCAGCTCATCCTCACCAAGCCAGATCCGAGCCACCTGGCCCACATCAACACCAGCCACCTGAACCCCCGCTCCTTTTTTGAGGCCGGAAATGTTATCAAACTCAGCATTGAGCGTATACGACTTGCCACTACTCAAAAAGGGGACCTCACCCAGACGTAACGCCAAATAGCCAAAGGCCAAAAATCCGGCCAGCATAAACACACCGACAATCAATTCGATTCCATTTTTTTTCATATCTGTTGACCCTGCTCATTTTTCTTTATGCTGCCCTCACCTTCAACCATACGACTCTGATAGATATCCCCCATGGTTGTCCCCACAAAACGGCGAATATGGGGTTCATCAGACCACTGAATAGCCTCGGGGCTGGCAAAGACATCCATCTGACCCTGATTAAGAACAATGACCTGATCGGCCAGATTAAAAACCTTAGGGATGTCATGGCTGACAATCACCGAGGTGTACCCCAACTGCTCCTGGGTTCGAGCAAATAACTGATAGATTTCCCGTGTCATAACCGGATCAAGCCCTGTGGTTGGTTCATCAAATAACATTATCTCCGGTTTAAGCTGCAAGGCCCGGGCCAAACCAACCCGCTTGCGCATACCGCCACTGAGCTGAGCCGGAAACTTATCTTCGTGTCCCACTAATTCCAGTTCAGCCAGGGTGCCCATAACCTGCTCACGAATCTCACCCTCACGCTTCGCTGTCCGTTCGCGCAGAGGCAGAGCCACGTTCTCAAAAACACTCAGACTGTCAAAAAGAGCCGCACCCTGAAACAGAACCCCGAACCGAGTCCGCAGACGCTCCAAGGCCAAACCGCGAATCCCTGCCACACCTTCACCGTTCACCAGAATCTGACCCTCATCCGGCTGCATCAGCCCCAGGATCAACTTCAGTGTCACACTCTTACCCTGACCGCTCCCGCCAGCAATAACAGTGGTTCGCCCCCGGGGAATTTTAAAATCAACCTGATCAAGGATGACCTGACGACCACCGTTTTTCTTATCAAAAGACTTGGTCACCCCTTTAAATTCTATGGCCGTATCACTCATAACAACACCGCAGTAAGCAGATAATCAAAAACCAGCACCGAGATCGATGACAGGACCACGGCCTGAGTGGTTACGCGGCTTACACTTTCTGCGCCAAAACCTGCGCCACGGATTAAATGAACATAATATCCCCGACCGGTGCATATCCAGATCACCAAAAGTCCAAAGACAAAAGACTTGATCACCCCGAGTCTGATATCATGATTGGTAACGCTTGAACGCATCCCCTCAAAAAAACTCCCGGAGTTAACCCCCATCAGCTTGACCCCGGCAATATAACCACCTGCAATACCAACCACATCGAAAAGAACGGTCAACAGAGGTACAGTAATGAGAGCTGCCAGAAACTTGGGACTGATGAGATAGCGAAAGGGATCGATGGCCATACAGTCCAGGGCATCGATCTGCTCAGAAATTCGCATGATTCCAAGCTCTGCACAAATGGCAGAACCCGCGCGACCGGCCACCATAAGTGCGGTCAGAACCGGCCCCATCTCCATGATCAGGGTCAGGGCCACAGCTGAACCGAGCATACCATCGGCCCCGAACTTGTGCAGAGAATAATACCCCTGCAAGCCCAACACCATCCCAGTGGAAGCGGCGGTAAAAAAGATAACCACAAAAGAACCGGCGCCGATGAAATGCATCTGCTTGATAAGTTCGCCAAAGCGAAACGGGGTCCGAAAGAAACCACGCAGGGCAAGCAGAAGAAACACCCCCATGCGCCCCAAGTCCTGAAGGACAGAGAGACCAGTTGCCCCCAGACGTATTATAAAATTATCCTGCATTGATTCCCTACTCATATCCCGGATCAAGGTGGCACTGAGAAGTGCAACGTGAGGCCATGTCTCTGCACCGTCAATAAAAAGTCATGAAAGACATCATATAGACTCGGAAAACCATTGTCAATTGTCAGCCACGCCTTCTTTGCCACAACACATCAACACACACCAGCAATGAACCGTCCAATCACAGGACAGAAGGGCATCTTTCATGCAAACGCTATTTTTTACGCGGATCAAAAGTCTCTCGCAGGGCCTCACCGATAAAAATCAAGAGAACCAAGGTACCAACCAGGACTATAAAGGTGGAAAGCGACAGCCACCAGGCATCAATATTGGCCTTTCCCTGAGCCAGGAGCTCACCAAGACTAGGGGTCGACGGAGGCACTCCCAGTCCAAGAAAATCAAGACTTGTCAAAGCCAGGATTGACGCTGACATACGAAAGGGCAGAAAGGTGATCACCGGGGTCATTCCGTTCGGCAGAAGATGACGAACCATAATCGTCACCCCGGAGACACCCAGGGCTCGCGCAGCCTTCACATACTCCATGTTCCGCCCCTTGAGAAACTCGGCCCGCACATAATCTGACAGCCCCATCCAACTGAAGAGAGAAAGTAGAACCAGGAGCAGCAAAATACTGGGTTTAAAAATCGAGGCAAAAATAATCAGCAGATAAAGCTCAGGCATTGCGCCCCAGATTTCAATAAAGCGCTGAAAAAAAAGATCAGTGCGGCCACCCAGAAACCCCTGGATACCGCCAGCGACCACACCGACCACAGTTCCAACCAAAGTCAGAGCCAGACCAAAGAGAATACTCAAGCGAAAACCGTAGAGAAGCCTTGCCAGAACATCACGACCACGATCATCTGTACCCAACAGATTAGTTCTGGTCGGTGGCGAGGGCACAGGAACCGTTAAATCAAGATTAATGGAATTAAAACTGTGACGATTAACCGGAAAGAGCAACCAACTTCCAGGCGCAGTCAATTTTTCGAGCAGGTAGGGATCAAGGTAATCGGCCTCGGTTTCAAATTCTCCACCAAAGGTGGTTTCCGGATAACTGTTGAGCAGGGGGAAATACAGTCGACCCTCATGACTCACCAGAAGCGGCACATCATTACTGACTAGTTCGGCGCACAAACTGAGGACAAAAAAGAAACCAAAAATCAACAGACTCCAATAGCCGCGACGGTTGCGCTTAAACCGATGCCAGCGGCGCTGCCCAAACCCCATCGCCTTCTGTTTTGACGGATTTTGCATATCTTATTCAGTCAAGACCCTCAAAGCTGATTCTGGGATCAACAAAAACATAACTGAGATCCGACAACAGACGCGAAATCAGACCAATGATCGTAAAAAAATAAAGCGTCCCCAGCACCACTGGATAATCACGATTGAGCACTGACTGATAGGCCAAAAGCCCCATACCATCAAGAGAAAAAATGGTTTCAATGAGCAGACTGCCGGTAAAAAATGAAGCAATAAAATAACCAGGAAAACCAGTGATAATCGGGATAATGGCATTGCGAAAGACATGCTTATACAGGACCTGACTCTCAGCCAAGCCCTTAGCTCGGGCGGTCAAGACATACTGCTTACGAATCTCCTCAAGAAAGGAGTTTTTGGTCAGCATCGTCATCACTGCCAAACTCCCCACGGCACTTGCCGTGATTGGCAGAACCATGTGCCAGAGATAATCAAGAATCTTAGCACCGAATGTCAGGTCGCTCCAGTTATCAGAAACCAGGCCACGCAAAGGAAAGATACTCCAGAAACTCCCACCACCGAACAGAACAATCAAAACAATGGCCAGCACAAAACCAGGGATGGCGTACCCAACCAGGATAGCAGTGGAACTCAACACATCAAAACGGGAACCATCACGCACCGCCTTGGCAATCCCCAAAGGAATACAAACGCCATAGACAATCACAAAACTCCATAGCCCCAGAGACATGGACACCGGCATTCGTGAGACGACAAGCTCAACCACGCTCCGATGATAATAGTAAGACGAGCCAAAATCAAAGAACAGGTAGTTCTTCATCATGGTCAAAAAACGCTCAAGAGGGGGACGGTCAAAACCATACAACGCCTTAAGCCCGGCCAGCCGCTCACTATCAAGGCCGGAATCGCCACGATACAAAGAGCTCACACCAGAGCTCACCTCGCCACCACGGCCATGTCCTTCCATCTGAGCGACCAGTTGCTCGACCGGGCCACCGGGAACAAACTGGGTCACGATAAAGGTGACGAGCATGACCCCAAACAGGGTCGGCACCATTAACGCCAGTCGTTTCAAGATATAATAGAACATACGACCTTTATATCCTCACACATCCGAACAACACTTCAAGATTAAGGCAGAATCTCCACACGCAAACCACCCGACCATCAAATGAAAAACAACCCTCATGTTCAGTGAACCATGGATTTATGCTTGTCTTTTTAGAGATGATATGTCTTTGTGCCATTGGACGATCCACAAAACCTCCCCTCAAAAAAAGAAACCACAGCCCAATGATCACCACAGCTTCAAAACTCAAAGAACTCATCCAACAGGCACGCACCGTTGATGCCGTGGGCCTGGACACCGAATTCATCTGGGAAAGAACCTATTATCCGGAACTGGCCTTAGTGCAACTGGCTCTCTCAAATGAAGAGTGCTACCTGATCGACCCCTGCGCCTTGAACGACCTCTCTCCTTTAGGAGAATTACTCGCTGATCCGGCGGTTGTCAAAATATTTCATGACGCCCCGCAGGATCTGATGATCCTCAGTAGAGCCACCAATGTCTGCCCCATAAATATCTTTGACACACGTCTTGCTGCAGGTTTTGCGGGACGTCCAGCCACTCTCAGCCTGAGCAACCTGTTAAGCGATCTCCTTGATGTCAATCTGCCCAAGACCGAGACACGAACCAACTGGCTACGAAGACCTCTCAGCGACAAACAACTCAGTTACGCCCTGGATGATGTCCGTTACCTGCGAGCAATGCGAGTCCTTATTCTCAGCTCACTGATGGATGCCACTGTAGTCTCATGGATGACAGAAGAGCTCGACAAATTAAACAACCCAACCACCTATATGCCTGGCCCTGATGATCTGCGTTATCAAAAAATCAAAGGGGCAGGCAACCTCAAACGCGAGGAACTGGCCATCCTTCAAGGCCTGAGCACATGGCGCGAACAGGAGGCACGAAGACGCAACCGCCCTCGCGGCCATATCATCAATGATCAGATTCTACTGGCCCTGTCTAAAAAACCGCCGCTTAAATCATCAGACATCACAGGCTATGGCAAAATTTCCGAAAAAACAGTCAAGTATTATGGTAAACAACTGATGACAATCATCAGCGAAAACCTCGAACGCGCACCTGAAAATTACCCACCTTCATTGCGCTCCGCAAAGCTCAGCGCAGAAGACAAAAAGCAGCTCGCCACTCTCCAGGAATTTATCACCCTGAAAAGCGACATTGCAGGTCTGGACCCGGCTCTGATTGGCAGCAACGCCGAACTCAAAAAACTGATCAAAAATCACGGCCAAGCTGACAAAATAGCATGCCTGCGCCAGGCTCAGGGCTGGCGAGGAACTTTTCTGGCCGAAGTCTTGGCAACTGCCGCTTCTCCCCTCTCCTGATTCATGTCAAATCGGCACATCACTCCACCACTCGACTTTTTAACCGGTTGCCCGTTCACTGCTTGACAGGTTTTTCTTTTTTTAGTAATTATATTCTCTTTTATGGTTCCTGTGGCCAATTTTCCACGTTCACAACCGGCCGGCAAGATCGATAACGTACTCATAAGATAAAGAAAAACTGCCACGATAGGCAAAAAAAACAGAACAGACCACACTGTACCAATCATGTTTGAAAATCTGACAGACCGGCTGGAAGGAGTCTTCAAAAAGCTCCGTGGCCACGGCAAAATCTCGGAGGAGAATATCAAGGAGTCAATGCGCGAAGTGCGCATGGCCTTACTTGAAGCCGATGTCAACTTTCAGGTGGTCAAAAAATTTATTGCCGCAGTCACCGACAAGGCCGTGGGATTGGAAGTTTCCCGTGCCCTGTCCCCGGGTCAGCAGATCATCAAGATTGTCCATGACGAACTGATCAGCCTGCTCGGCGGCAACACAGAAAATTTACGTCTGGACGGCCAGCAGCCCGTAACCATCATGATGGCGGGCCTCCAAGGTTCCGGTAAAACGACAACCTCGGGTAAATTGGCGCGAATGCTGAAAAGCAAGGGTCGTCGTCCCTATCTGGTTCCAGCTGATATTTACCGCCCGGCGGCAATTGAACAATTGCAGGTTCTGGGCAAACGACTCGATGTCCCTGTTCATCCATCGACCACCGAGATGAAGCCAGTGGATATCTGCCGTCAAGCCATGGCTGCAGCAGCTGAACACGACTACGACACCTTGATCATCGACACCGCAGGGCGCCTCCATGTTGATGAGACCCTGATGGCCGAACTGAAAGAAATTCAAAATGCCATCCATCTGAGTGAAGTCTTGTTCGTGGCCGACTCCATGACCGGTCAGGACGCGGTGACTGTTGCCGACAAGTTCAACAAAGATTTGGAAA
>JACNLK010000040.1 GCA_014381505.1 Candidatus Desulfatifera sulfidica
ATTTCGCCCATAACAAATACGCCTTGATAAAGGAATCCAGACCACCATCAAGGACCGCATCCACATTCCCCTGCTCATGATCTGTGCGATGGTCTTTGATCATCCGGTAAGGCTGGAGCACATAAGAACGAATCTGGCTTCCCCAGGAAATTCCTTTTTTGTCTCCACACAGATCCTCATGCAGTTCAGCCTGCTTGCTCTTCTCCAAATCATAGAGTTTTGCAGCAAGCATCTTCATGGCCATATCTTTATTCCGGTGCTGACTCCGCTCGTTCTGACACTGAACCACAACACCCGTGGGGAGATGAGTGAGGCGGATAGCCGAATCGGTTTTATTCACATGCTGACCGCCGGCCCCACTTGCCCGATATGTATCCACACGCAGATCCTTGTCATCAATATCCACAACAATGGAATCATCAAGCTCGGGCATAACCATGACCGAGGCAAAAGAGGTGTGCCTGCGACCACTGGCATCAAAGGGGGAAATCCGCACCAGTCGGTGAATTCCAATCTCAGAACGGAGATAACCATAGGCATAACGCCCTTTAATCATAAGGGTCACACTCTTGGTCCCGGCCTCATCACCGGGGAGATGATCAAGGATATCAGCCTTAAATTTCTTTTCCTCAGCCCAGCGCAGATACATACGCAACAGGATCTCAGACCAGTCCTGGGCCTCGGTACCACCAGCTCCGGCATGAATGGTCAGAATGGCGTTATTCACATCATGCTCACCACTGAACATACACTCGAGCTCAGCCACAGCAAGCTGCTGATTAATATCCTCCAAACCTTCAGCAACTTCGAGCTCGGTATCGGTGTCCCCCTCCTCGGCGGCCATGCCCAGGAGCAGATCAAATTCCTCCACCTCGCTCCAGCGGTTCTCCCAGCCCTTAATCACATCCTGGAGTTGACCATGGGCCATCTGCACCTGCTGCGCAACTTCCCCGTCATTCCAGAAATCAGGAGCCAGAGTCTGACGCTCAAGGCGTTCAAGTTCGTCTTTCTTGTGATCTAAGTCAAAGATGCTCCTTGAGCGCAAGCATCCGACCTCTGAGATTGCTAATCTTCTGCCTTGAAACTGCCGCTCCACTTTCTACTGCCATAACATACTCCAATTAATCAAAAATATTAAATAAACCCCACAACCAATCCGTGAAGTCGAACACAAAGCAAACACCCGGGCGCTAAGGATTCATCTGGAAACGATCTCCAAACGACTTCCAGACCCGCCAGAATACGCCCCGCCACGAAACACGGCCATGAACAAAGCTACAATCCCAGATAAAAGACAAATCGGGGCAAAGAGATACCCTCCCTGCATATAAAAGGACGACTCTTCCATAAGCGCCACATCGGCCACACCCGACCACTCATCAAACAGCGGTGAAGGCCCGCCGACCCGGCCAAAAGGATCAATAAAAGCCGAAATGCCTGTATTGGCAGCCCGAACCAGACTCCTCCTGTTTTCCACCGATCGCAGCACAGCCATGGCCAGATTCTGATGCGGGGCACTGGAACGACCATACCATGCATCATTGGTCAGGTTGACCAGCAACGTCGCTCCGCCCTTCACCTGTTTACGGGCAAGCCCAGGGAAAATCGACTCAAAACAGATTAATACCCCAATCCTCGCCTGCTCGCAAGCAAGAGCCTGGGCATTACTCCCGACCGTAAAGTCACCGATGGTCTCAACCAGAGGCTTTAAAAAGAAGAGAAAACGTCGCAAAGGAACATACTCTCCAAAGGGCACCAGATGACTTTTGTCATATCGTTGGGCAAAAAATCCGTTCGTGTCCTGCAACAAGGCACTGTTATAAAAATGGACTTTTTCCTGTTCATAATCAAGTTCGTACCAGGGCGCACCGGTCAGAAGAGGAACACCTGTCTCCCGCCCCATGACCTGAACAGGAGCCAGCAGCTCATGATCTATCGGATAAAAAGGCAGGGCCGCCTCGGGCCAGATAATCAAATCAGGTCTCTGCTCAGCGGCAAGTTTCCGGCTGGCTTCAACATAACGATCAACGGTACGCTGCTGCCACTCGGGCGACCATTTCATATCCTGCTCGATATTCCCTTGAACCAGCCCCACACGAAGCGTCTCAGCTGCGGCCACTTGCTTTTCGAGTTGTAACCATCGCCAACTGGAATAGGCCGCCACCAACATGAAAATCAGCAACACTGTGCCCCACAAAGGCAACTGTTTCCGCCCCTTTGCGGCAATGACAGATGCCAGGAGGACATTCACCAGAACAATCAACCAGGTGAGTCCATGATGACCCCAGATATCGGCCGATTGCAACAGCCAGGGGACACCGGCCAGGCCATACCCCAAATCCATCCAGGGAAGACCGGTCAACAGCCAGGAACGAACCCAGTCCAGACCAACCCAGAGCGCCGGCAGGGCCAACAACACAAAAAACGGTCGCGGCCAATGGAACAAGCGGTGAGCAACAAGGGCAAAAACAACAAAATAAAAGGCCATATAGGAGGCCAGCAAGAACAGCGCACCAACGGCCAGGGGAAGAGGCACTCCACCATAACGACCAAGGACAATCACAATCCAGTAAAGCAGAAGGAGATAATGAGCCAGGCCGCACCACAGGCCAAGCCATATAGCCTGCCGGACACTGCTCTTTCGCAATGCCAGCAAAAACGGAATCAATGCAAAGAACAGCAGCGGCCAGAGTTCGCCTCCACCAGGCAGAGACAACCAGAGCAGGACAGCAGTACTCACCCCCGGCACAAACACACGAGGCAGCAGCCAGTCTTTCACTCCTGGGCTCCGTCAGCAGGCGTACGGGAAACACGAATCGTCTTTATTCTTCGCTTACTTGCACCCCGGACCAGAAAGTTCAGTTCACCCACCGCCACCTCATCACCGGCCACAGCCAACCGCCCCAAGGCATGAATAACAAGCCCGCCCACCGATTCATATGGACCTTCCGGAAGTTCCACCTGAAAATGATCTTCGACCTCATCCACATCGATTCGAGCCTGAACCATGATCGTCTGGGGATCAATAATTTTTATCTCCGAACGATCATTGTCATATTCATCATCGATCTCGCCGACGATTTCCTCCAGAACATCCTCGAGAGTCACCAGCCCACGCACGGCACCAAACTCGTCAGTGACCAGAGCCATATGAATCTTCCGCACCTGAAACTCACGCAGAAGATCAACAATAAACTTCGACTCATCAACAACATACACAGACTTAAGGCAGTCTGACACCGACAAATCCTCTCCATCAAGGGCACACACCTGAAGCAGATCTTTGGCATGGAGAATACCAATCACATCATCGGTCTGAATACGATATATGGGGATTCGAGTGTGCCCCTTGTCGCTGATCAGGCGCACCAGCTCCTTTACCGGAGTAGACTCCTCAGCACTGACAATCTCAGCCGCAGGGGTCATGACTTCACCGACCACGGTCTCCCGAAACTCAAAGATCGAGGAAATCATCCGCTCTTCCAGTGGGGTGATGAAGCCCTGCTCTTCTCCCTCTTCCAACAATTCCTGAATCTCATTTTCCAGAGACTCTTTTGTATCAGGGCCACGCCAAAAAAACAAAACGTCGACCATGCGCTTTAAAAAACTTTTTCCTTCAGACTCCGCTGGGGGTTCTGCTTTCATCTCTCTCTCAATAATTTCCAGGTAATGGTGTGCAAGTCAGCATTCACAGGCCTGTCTTGTTCCGACGGTCACGACCGCAAGGGCTCCTTTGAAAAATTCGAATTTTCGTTCAAGATCTAGACGCTCAAAAAATTTTACCGCAGGCATAAAAACGATATTCCGAGGATAAAATATTGAGCGCAACGCAGATCTTGGGTGAACAGACAATTTTCCAAGGGAACCATAATGCGCCCGACCAAACAACACCACGTAAAAACAACACAGATACAGTAAGATCAACCAACCAGCAAGGGTTGATTGATAAATTTTACTTTTCTAATTGTATTAGTACGACTATAGTAAGGATTGTTCCATAGTTTTGTCAAAATAAATCAACAGTGACCATCCGCCGGTAACAGCAGATCAGGCCCCTGTTGCCTGAACGGCCATGACGCCGAAAATCCAGGTGTGACTGTCACAGGCAGCGCACTTTTTTTTATGGCACCCCGAAAAATATGACACAAGAAATTACAGGAAAGGTCCTCATTGCCAACCGTGGTGAGATTGCCATCCGAATCATGAACGCCTGCAAAGACCTGGGCCTGGATTATACAGTAGTCTACACCGATGCTGACCAGGACTCTGAGCATGTGCAGCTCAACCGAACCGAAGGCCCGGATCAGAATGCCTGGCGAATCACAAGTTACACAGAGCCCAATGACCTGTTCGCGGTGGCCGATCACACTGACTGCACTGCAATTCATCCCGGCTACGGTTTTTTCTCGGAGGATTTTCGCTTTGCCAGACGGGCAACCCTGCGCGACCGGCCTTTAATCTTTATCGGACCCAATTGGGAAGTCATCCGCGACCTTGGTGACAAGATTAACACCAAGCGAGTGGCCAACAAGCTGAAAATCCCGACGATTCCAGGCACAGACAGCCCTATCTACAACGAGATGGAAGCCGAGGAAATCGCTCAGGACCTGCTCAACAGCCAACTGGATCGCAACATTCATTCGCCCTCGATCCTGGTCAAAGCTGCTGCTGGCGGTGGCGGCATGGGGATCGAAGAAGTCAATGAGATAGAGCAATTCCGTCGTATCTACCGACAGGTCCAAAACTACGCCAAACGCCAATTCGGCGACGGAGGTGTTCTGATTGAGCAATGCCTGCGTGATTACAATCACCTCGAAGTCCAGCTTCTCTGCTCACGACACAACGAACGAGTCCATTTCGGCAGCCGAAACTGCACTATTCAGTCCACAGGCCGCCAAAAACGAGTCGAGGCCGCACCCGGTTTCGACAACTCCTGCTTTGATTACGAATTTGATGAACAAAAAGTCTTAAATCAGATTGTTGAATATTCACTCAAGCTGGCAAATCACGTGGGGTACGACAATGTCGGCACATGGGAGTGGATCATCGACCGTCAGGGCAATCCCTATTTACTCGAAGTGAACACCCGTATTCAGGTGGAAAATGACGTCTCTGCCCGAATCAGCTATTATCAGAATGAGCATCCCAACCTGATTCGTGAACAGATTCGCCTGGCCTTGGGCGACAAACTCGGCTACAAGCAAAATGCCATCGAATTTCACGGTGCCTCCATTGAACTGAGGATCGTCGCCGAAGACACCCGACGCGACTTTGCCCCCTGGATCGGTACAATCACCGAATTCACCTTCCCCGAATATGAATGGTCAGCAGTCTACAGCCACGTCCCTTCAACCAGGGAATACATGATCCCCAGTGACTTTGACCCAAATCTGGCCCTGGCCCTGGTTTGGGGGCAAGACATGAACGAAGCCAAAGAACGGGCCATCCAGTTCATTGACGAAACAGTCATTCACGGCCACGACTCCCAGGGTCGTCAGATCATCACAAATCTGACATATCTGAAGAACAATCTGAGCCGCCTGCTCATTTTCTAGGCAACAGGACAGGCCGAATCTCCTATGAAAGAACTACTCAAAAAACTCCATAAAATCGAAGAACGAGTCAACTATCTCAGCCAGCTCAAGGATTACTCCAACTGGGGTAACCTCAATGGCTTTAAAGAGACCTCTGATCAACTGAAAAAGACAGTCTACGATCACAGTTATGAACAGTTTGACCATGAGATTCAGAAGCTTGACGAATCAATCCGCTTCCTCGAAGAACGTGCCGAAGAACAGTTGACGCCCATGGAACGGGTACGAATTGTCCGTTCCCCCCAACGCTTCTCACTCAAGGATATCCTCGAGAATGTCTACGAAGACTACACCGAGCTTGGCGGGGAGGATGATGCCAATATCGACCCGGCCATGATGTGCGCCAAGGCCACCGTTGTACGGAAAATCAAAAACCGGCCCTACACGGCCTCAGTCATGGTTATCGGGCAGGAAAGCGGGCATGGCGAAGAGTTCCGTAACGGCGGATCATGCAGACCCGAGGGCAACGAAAAGGCCCTGCGCTACATGAAGGTCGCCGAAACCGAAGGCATCCCCATCCACTTCTATATTTTCACCCCGGGCTCCTATCCTGTGGAAGAATATCCGGGTGCAGCCCAGCAGATTGCCCGCAACATCTATGCCATGACTAAGCTGCGGGTCCCCATGATCTCCATCATCTCCGAAGGTGGCTCTGGTGGGGCTGAGGCCATCGGCCTCTCCGATTTCCGCATGATGTGCTCGCACGGCTACTACTCGGTGATTTCCCCCGAGGGTGCTGCAGCCATTGAAGGGAGAGTCAAAGAAGGCGGCAAGGTGCCACGCGAATTAATCGAACTCAGTGCCGAACGACTCAAACTGACAGCCCAGGACAACTTCAATCTCGGAACCATCAACCGTATCGTCCAAGAGCCACCCCTTGGTGCCCGTCGTGACGACTTCGCCTTTTTTGCCAAGCTGCGCGCCGAAATGATCCGGGCCACTGACAAGGTGGTTCTGAGCACCAAAAGCTTCAACCTTCTCCGTTCATGGGAGATTCGACGCAAAAAGGCCAGAGCAGTTACCGAGGCCCTGGAAATCGAAGTCCCCTGGGATCTCAACCAGGAAGAAATCAAGCGTCTGCTGGCCTTACGTTCTAAAAAATATCACAACCTGGCCATCAACGGTTTTTCAGGACACCCAGCCATCAACCAGAGTTTTTTCAGCCGGGCCATCGAGGTGAGCGAGAACATCTACTACGCCCTGCGCTACGATGTACTCAAGCACCAACAGAAGCAGGTTCAGAAGGCATTCAAAGATGTCACGGGAGAAAGCTCTATCCTGTGGCAGCGCATCACCAGCCCGATCAAAACGGTACGCAATTTTCTGACCAAACCTGACCAACCGGCACGGCGCAGAATGCAAATTTCTCACGGTGAGACCGACACCGCCCAGGATCCACTTGAGATCAACTCAGGCTATGTGAGCCCCCTGGCCAGCGAAGATAAGACAGTCACCTGTCCCAACCATGAGCGATACGGCTGCAAGGATCTGTGGGTGCCTGACCTCTACAATGAATTTGCCGGAGTCTGCGAAACCTGTGGTCATCATTTCCCGATGGAATATGACTGGTACCTGAAAAACGTTTTTGATCCCGGCTCCCTGCGCACGTTCAATGACGAAATTGAATCCGGCAACCCATTGGGATACAAAGGTTTTGACAAACGCCTGGAAGGGGATAAGAAAAAAACCAGACTGCGCTCCGGCAACCTGACCTTTCACGCCCGAGTCATGGGAATTCAGGTCGTCGTTGCCATGCTTCATCGAGACTTTCGCAACGGTACGGTCGGTTCCGCTGAAGGAGAAAAATTCGTCCAGGCCTGCGCCATTGCCAAACGCAAAAAACGACCGCTACTGGCCTACGTCCACACCACCGGCGGTATCCGCATCCAGGAAGGCACCCTCGGGGTCACCCAGATGCCCAAATGCACCATGGCGGTGCGTGAATACATCAATTCCGGTGGCCTTTACATGGTCGTCTACGATAACAACTCCTATGCCGGGCCCGTGGCCAGTTTCCTAGGCTGTTCCCCCTACCAATTCGCTATCCGCTCAAGCCGCATAGGTTTTGCCGGCCCCAGAGTCATCCGGGAAACCACTGGTATCGACATCCCACCGGATTATCATTCAGCCCGTAACGCCCTCAAACGCGGCCACATTCAAGGCATCTGGGATCGCCGAGAATTTCGCAGAAACCTCCACAAATCACTGATGACCATGGGGAGCCCACACCTCTACTACCGCTGATTCGGGACAACCAGGCCAGTACCTACAAAAGAAAAAAACTATTTCACGTCAAACCAGCATGCCGTCGCTTGACGGATGATCGGTGGTGTGCTACAAAGACGTTCAAGATTTGGGCCGTTAGCTCAATTGGTAGAGCATCTGACTCTTAATCAGCAGGTCCCCGGTTCGACTCCGGGACGGCCCACCAGCAAAAAAAAGCCCTTAGCTCATTGCGAGTTAAGGGCTTTTTTGTTTTTAACTCTGGCAAGGTCGCCAGAGGGTCAGCTATCGGCTCAATACCGCCGCTCATGGATCAGTCCCGAAACGAATATGGAACACGTTCGCAGCCGGAATCACCCCGCAGGGGACATGCCAACCAGTGCGTACACTCAATCCGACAGCCCACAGTCCCCTCAAATTATAACAATGCAAATACCCAACGCATCCCCCGCTGCGCTGTTTTTTGAGCCTTTGTGTAAATAAATTGACCAACAGGCATTTTGCCTGATAGACTTAATTTAAACACATGAGAAATTCGCTGACAATCATCAACACCGACTGCGATCTTTCCGGAAAGGTGACGTTAAAACTTGAGACCAGAAATCAGATAACATTCAGAAGGTAGTGTATTCAACCCCATAACCTCAACCAAGGAGAATACCCATGTCTGAAAGTGTTTACAAAATCATCGAAATGGTCGGATCAAGCCCTGTTTCATGGGAAGAAGCTGCCCAAAATGCCGTCAAGTCAGCTGGAATGAGTCTGCGCGATCTGAGAATTGCAGAAGTTGTTACTCTGGATATGAAAATTGACGACAATGGCGTAGGGGTCATTTTCCGGGCGCGCGTAAAACTCTCTTTCAAGATCGTTTCTGACTAGCCCGTATCTCTTTGTGAAAATCTTCCCCAAATGGGGACGCAACAGACTTTTGCATTTCCAGAGCGATCACCGCGGTTCCAGTCATCCTGTCTTGAATTGCTGAACACTTTGCCTGTCAATTACGATGCCGACAACCGGAAAGACGGCAATTCAAGACAGAACCGAAACCAGCACAACAAAAACTTAAGACTGACAAAACACACACAGAAACGCTCAGTTGCACCTATAAATGCGGTGTAAAAATGGATGAGGGCCATTTGATCTCAGCAGTCTGTCGTCCCGACACTCGAAACCTGAACGAAAATCTTATTTTCCTCAACACCCCTCAAGCAAGTATTCCCCCAAATTCTGCCACGGCAATGGCACCCCCTCACAGATATTGGTAAACCGCCCTTCTCTCTCTTATCTTCATCAGGGATGCTCCAGTTGATCCGCCAACCGGTAGACATCACGAAAAACATCCGGCGGGACTTCACTCTGCCAATACCCGCTCATACGAGCCACCCCATAGAACAACAAAAAGGATGTCACGATGGCCAGTACCAACTGATAGGGCCGGACTGACCTACTCTGAAAGAAGCCAACACTTATACAGCCCTGCTTCGGGCAGACAGCAACACACTCCAAACAACCGACACACTCCGGGCTTCTCGCTACCTTCTTGCTGGAGACCTGAATTGACGCAGGACAAACCCGATCACATTTGTGACAATCAATACACAAATCCTTCTCCCGGCGAACCTGAAACGGGCGGAACAGGGCACGCAGCCCGAGCAGGCCATAGATAGAACCGACAAAACCGATATCCCATCCACAGGGTAAAGACAAGAAAGGCCATCGCACCCAGAGACGCAAGACACGAATGGATGACAATCACTTCGTCTGAGGAGTCTATTGTGTATTCATGTGCTGAGTATCACAGAATTTCTTTCAGGCAACATTGATCTCAATCAAGCCCTGTATTCTTTCAGCCAAGCCCCAGGTAAAGAGCAGGAAAGCCCACAGTCCACAGCTCACTTCCCAGCGGGATGGCTTAAAGGTTGTCACACCAACCTAAACTTGATATATTGTCAAATTTTGCCAGGCAGTGCCATTTTTACATGCACTTCTGGACAGATAAACCACAAACACCTGCCCAAATGCACCCAAATCCCCTGAACAGCAAATGGCGAGTCATCGGCTCAATCATGCTTATTCTCATGAGCATCAGTGCGGCCTTTGTGGTCTTTCTTCTCCAGACCAACCAGCGGCATCTCGAACAGCTGATTACAGAAAAAAAAGCTGCGGTCCAGACCATTGGCAACGCCATGCCCCACCTGCACATCAATCCCTACAAGCAACGAATCAAGAGGATGATCGAAAGTTCGACAAACATCAATCAACAGTCGAATCTGCTGGAAAGTTTCGCCAGCCAGGACCGGGAACAACTCCTCCGCTTCTCCCTGCCCCGCTACCAACTATTGAAAGACGAAAACCCCAGTTTCAGTACATTCACCTGGATTCTGCCAGACTTCCAGGTCTTTCTCAGGGCTCATAATCCGGAGTTATTTGGCGACAATATTTCTTCTAAACGCCCTGATATCGTTGCAGCCCATGAACGCCAGGGGCAGGTCTCAGGCTACGGCTACTCCGGAAAGGAATTTCTCTACGCCATCATCGAGCCGATCTTCCTGAATAATGAGTTGATCGGCCTCCTGCAATTCGGCATCAAACATGACCTCCTTCTGGAAACCATCAAAAATGAATTGAACGTTCCAGTCGGCCTCGCTGTTGACACTGAACACTTCACCTTCGTTGCCAATCCTGACTTCCCTCACCTCACAAGCGACACCCATGCCCTGCAGTTCACCGAACCATTTTCAATCGAGACCACCCCCGGATCTTTTAACCATGATGACAAAATCGGGAAAATCTCCCTGGACAACCGCCCCCATCTTCTAATCAATGTCCTGGACCTTCCGGATTTCAGGGGCGAGCCCCAGGGGCACATCTACGTCGCCCTGGATATCTCCGCAGAACTGGCCAGTCAGCGGTTCATCCTGTCCTGCGTTCTGACCCTGATCGCCATTTTACTCCTTACCTCGTATTTCATCCTCAACTTCAGTTACAGCCGGTTAATACTAACCATTACCACCCTGAGCAATCGCCTCCAGACCCACAACCTCAAACTCGAACAGCGGGTGACAGAGCAAACCCAGGCCCTGCAACACAAGATTGAGGAGCTACAGTTCACGGAACAGAAGCTGGAGACCGTCATCAACTCCATTGAAGATTTTCTGTACCTGAAGGACGGAGATAACCGCTGGCTGCTGGCCAACGCCTATACCCGCAGGATGTTCCAGCTGGATACGATCAACTACCAGGGCAAGACCAATGAAGAGCTGGCCGCCCTGCTGGACAATCATCAGAAATTATTAATTGAAGGTGTCAAAACAGACCGACTGGCCTGGGAGCTGGGTACACCACAGCGCCACGAACGCACCTTTACAGCCATAGACGGCAGCCAACTGACCATCGACTTCACCAAGACCCCGCTCTTTGATCCCGATGGCCACCGTCAGGCCCTGGTGATCAGCGGTCGCAACATCACTGATCTGAAAAAATCAGCCATGGAGTTTAAGCTTGCAAAAGAGGGCTGGGAAAAGACCTTCAATGCCATTCCAGAGATCATCACAATCCAAGACCCTCAAATGCGGATTGTCCTTGCCAACCAGACAGCCGCCCAGATCTTCGAGATCGACCCGCAGGATATGACCGGCAAGGCCTGCTATGAACTTTTCCGCGGATCCCCGGAACCCTGTCCCGGCTGCCCGGCCCAGTCCACCATCCAGGAGATCCGCAACCATTCAGAGATTATTCATCACCAGAAACTGGGCAAGACCTTCCAGGTCCTGTCTGCGCCCATTGTCGATCAAGACAAGCAGCTCCAGTACCTTGTTCATTTCGCCAGGGACATCACCAAACAAAAACAGCTCGAAAAAGACCTGCTCCAAGCTCACAAAATGGAGGCCATGGGCACCTTGGCCAGCGGCATTGCCCACGACTTCAACAATATCCTGACTGCAATCATCGGCTTTTCTCAACTGGCCAAACTGGAGATCCCTCCTGACAACGGAGCCCAGGAAAGTATCGACCAAATCCTGCTCGCTGGAAATCGAGCCACCTCGCTGGTCAAACAAATACTGGCCTTCAGCCGCAAGAGTGACAACTCCGTGACAGGCCTCACAGAACCTCATCTGATTGTCCAGGAAGCTATAGGCATGCTCCGTGCATCGCTGCCCCAGACCATCGATATTTCCACTGCCATCGATGAGGACTGCGGGTCTATCATGGCCGAACCGGACAAGATCCATCAAATCGTGGTCAACCTGTGCACCAATGCCTTCCAGGCCATGAAAGATGAAAAAGGAACTCTCACGGTCAGCGTTCAGCGCCAAGATGTCCAGGTCAGCGAAATTGTCGGAGAGCCTGAGGTCAGCCCGGGAATGTTTGTCGTAATCACCGTCAGTGATACCGGTCATGGCATGAACAAGGAGACCATGGAACGGATCTTCGACCCCTATTTCACCACCAAAGAAATGGAAAAAGGAACGGGCCTCGGTCTGGCGGTCATCCACGGAATCATCGCAAGCTACCACGGCTTCATCCGTGTCTCAAGCAGCCCCGAAGGAGGTGCAACCTTTCAAGTCTTTCTGCCAGCCGCAGTAACCACCACAATGAAATCAGCCGACCAGCCCCCGGTTATGCCATCCACTCAAGGCCATGAACGCATCTTGTTTGTGGATGATGAGCACGACCTTGCCAAACTCTACGACCAAAATCTGACAAGAATGGGCTATCAGGTCACACCAGTCACCAACAGCGCACACGCCCTGGAGCTCTTCCAGGCCAATCCTGAACAGTTTGACCTGATAATCACCGACCAAACCATGCCCGGACTCACCGGTATGGAACTGGCCCAGAAAATATTGGCCATCCGCGGCGACACTCCCATCATCCTGTTTTCCGGCTACAGTTCACAGGTCACCGAAGAGACTGCACTCAAGAGTGGCATTAAAAAATATCTCCTCAAACCCCTGGAGATTGACGCCCTGCATCAGGCCATTCAGGAGATCGTCAACTGATGGACAGCAGCCCGTAACCTTAATCCAATCGTTATGAGCCGCAGCCTCCCGGCAGGAATTGCACACATATACACAAAAAATCTTGCCTTCATCTCTCTAAGACGATACACTCCCCTTGAATGAGAATTTCTAACAGATTGTCAACTATTAACGGGAGCACACCCTCATGGAGAAACGAACCTTCAGAACAGTCATCATCGCCTCAGCCCTCTTAACCGGTCTGACCGCACCAGCACTGGCCGCCAACAAAGTAGACAAAGAACAATACCCATACGCCCCATCTCTTATCCAGTGGGAGAAAAGTGCGGCTGAATTCACCGATCCCGAAACCTGCGGCGAATGCCATCCTCAGCAGTATGAAGAATGGCAGGGCTCAATGCATTCCATGGCCTTTCAGGATCCGGTCTACCAGGGGGAATTAAACCTGGCCATCAAGGCCGTGGGTCATGACATTGCCAAGCAGTGCGAAGGCTGTCACACACCGGCTGCTGTTGTCACCGGCCAGATTAAAGGTGCCGGGCTCGAAGGATTAGGACCGGTCGCCATGGCCGGCGTATCATGCGATGTCTGTCACTCAATCAAAGGGCACACCCATTGGCAGACTCCAAGCCATCAGCCGGAAAACGGCTCATTCATCCTTTCCCCCGGCCGGGAGGAAGAGGGGGAGGCTATTTTAACCAAGTATGGCCCCTTCACCCCGGACGAATGGTGTGGAGATGGTTTTCATGAATGTGTTGAATCCCCGCTGCACCTTCAGGCAGAGCTCTGTGCATCCTGCCACCAGGTCACTCATTACGAAAGCAACACTGCCATTGAGTCTACCTACACGGAATGGAAGAACAGCCCGTACGCAGTCAAAGAGATTGCCTGTCAGGATTGCCACATGGTTGAGCTGGATACCTTTATCCGCTCAGCCGACACCTTCCAGAAACCTGAACGAGGAGACTATCGCCATTACTTCAACGGGGCGAACTTTCTCCTCTACCACCTCACCGGGCTGGCAGCCAAAAAGGCAGGCGATGACGAACTGGCCGCCAATGTCCAGCAAAAGTTTGATATGGCAGTGGGCAGACTTCAGGCTGCGGCCGAACTTGAGATATCGCCTGTTTACAGGAACGGAGACCTGGCCGAGATCAAGGTTCGGGTACACAACCGTCGGGCCGGCCACAATCTCCCCACATCACTCACCAATATCCGCCAGATGTGGCTTGAAATCACAGCCACTGACAGCCAGGGTCGCGTGGTCATGAGCAGCGGCAAGATCGACTCCAAAGGTGAGTTGCCAACCGAGACCCGCCTGTTCAACGCAGACGGCATGGGTGAGTCTCTGCACTTTGCCATTGACCCATGGGAGGTCATCTCCTTTTCCAGGAACGACACCATCCCGCCCAAGGGCTACCGTGACGTCCACTACGGTCTGAGCAGCGACGAAGAACTGACAGTCAACATCAAACTGCGCTTCCGTCAGGCCACCCAGAAAGTTGCAGAAAAACTTCTCAGCCATGTGCCTGACGACATGCACCTCGATGCCATCTACGGGATCACAGAAGTTCCGGCCGTGCCCATCGTTGACATGATCGACAAGACCATTGTGATCAAGCCGAAGGGCTAAAGCGCTCAAGACAGCCTGAAGCAAAAATCATATTCACCTGAACCACAACGGGGGAATTGGATAAATGACCATCCAATTCCCCCGCTGTCATCTAAAGGGTATCGTTCACGGGAGCCTTTAGTTTCTGCCAGATCACCCGGCAAGCATTTTTTCAATGGCCTGAAGATCAGCCCAGACTGCTGATTTCATTTCATGATTACGTAATAAATAGCCGGGATGGTACGTTGGCATCAGCTGAATCTGCTGACCTGCCACCTCATAAGGGTAAAACCGGCCGCGCAAACGGGACAGGGAGTGTTTCTGCCCCAACAAAGCGCGGACAGCGACTGGCCCCATGGCACAGATCACACGAGGACGGATGATTTGGATCTGCTGTCGCAAATAAGACAGGCAGACAGCTATATGCTCAGGCCTTGGTTGCGACTGCGGACCAATTCCGCACTTGATGATATTCGTGACATAGCACTCTTCCGGCTGCAAATGAATCGCCGCAATCATCTTGCCCAGCATGACATCCTCTTCCCGGCCAAAAACATCACCGGAACCCGCCTCCCCGGCGGGTGACACTGGAGAATCACCGCCCACCAGCCAGCCGCCGACAAACAGCAACTGAGCCCGCCCACCACCACGACCTGCCACAGGCACCAACCGCTCGTGATGAAGGGGGCAACTTTGACAACGACCAACCTCAGTTACTATATCACCGAGAGTCAGGTCGCTCGTCGTGTCAGCACAGGCCTGCGTGACATTTTTTGGCTCAGCAGGTTTCTCCACAGACTCGGCAACTGGTTGCGGATCGTATTCATCCCCCCTGTCCGGAGAAAAAAAACAAACATCCCGAGTCAGAAAATCACGCAAATCACCACACTGTATATATTCAGTAATTCCAATGTGTAAGTGATAAGCAAGCTGCGATCGCAGGTCAGAAAGCAGTTGGCGACGGTCAGCATCCATCAAAATTTCTCCGAAAAATTAAAGACAACGACAGGATATCCTGCTATATAATATACTTATTGAGAAAGAATATTCAACAAAGGATACCCTTGACTGAATCATTCAACCTTCCCAACCAACTGTCTTTTGACACCGCCAGATAAGGATGGACATCTTGGACAAAATAGAATTCTCCCAAGCTCGAAAAAAGCTGCTCCGCACACAACAACAACTCGCAGATCTCCTCGGCGTCTCTCTCAAAGCCATTCATAGCTACGAGCAGGGATGGCGTCCTGTTCCGGCGCATATCGAACGACAGCTCTTTTTCTTTCTCAGCAAAATACGACACGAACAACCTGGAGACAAACCCTGCTGGGAGATCAAAAAATGCGGGATGAAAGACGACTGCCCGGCTTATGAATTTTCCTGCGGTCATCTCTGCTGGTTTATCTGCGGTACTCGGTGCGATTGCACCGACAAGCTCAACGCCAAGGAGAAAATCGCCATTTGCCGCTCCTGCGATATTCTTAAATCCCTGCTCGAATAACCTTCCCGGTTTCAACCTCAAAGAGCCAATCAAACTCCCTTGACAAATCCGGCAAAAGTACAATTATAAGATCAAGCTACGATAACATCCAAGGTTCAGACATTGAGCCTTTATTATACTTTTGCAAGGAGTCAAACCATGCCCATTTACGAATTCAAGTGCAACAGCTGTGGCCAAAATTTTGAGAGTCTAGTCCTCATTGCCTCAGCCGTTGACAGCATCACCTGCAAACACTGCAACAGTACGGACATCAAAAAGATTATTTCGGTTACCAGCAGTCAGCCGACCAAGGGAAGTCAAATCCCGGCAGGCGCGCTTTCCGGCTGTTCATCCCGTTCCGGTTTTTCCTGAGCATAATCGCCCAAAAGCCGGTTCGGCTTTTCAACAACGTTCCAACGACACAAAAGACCTGAGCAAGGGGGCAAGAACAGAGGTATCTGCTCTTCCCCACTCTTTGTATCTCAGTCTATTTACCGTCCGGGAATTCAAAGACCATCTCGTTTTCTTTCAGCAAACCGTGCTGCCCGCGAGCCACCTGCTCAAGATAGACAGCGTCTGTCTGCACTCGATTGATCTCCTGACGCAGTCGTTCATTGTCCGCCTCAAGCTCCCGTGTTTCAGCTTCCAGGGCCGTAATCTGTGATTGCTGTTTCTTCAGAAAGAGAATACCCTTTCCCGGAGCAAAGACCAGCCAGAGCACGAGCAACAAGGCAAACAGCACCGCCAGCCGACAAAAGGCCTTCTGTTGCATTGGCGATAACTGCATCTGTGGTTTTCTCTTCATGAAGCAAACAATCCTTGTTTCTTTTTACCTATTCAGCATAGACTGTGAACAATCAACATCTCCGGGCTGTAACCGTTCAGTAAACTGAAGGATTCTGTGATGCAACAACCGCCTCTCTATCTGGTCAGTGCCTGCCTGCTTGGCCTCACCTGTCGATATGACGGACTGAGCAAGCCCAGCGCAACCTGCCTGCAAGTCCTGAAAAACAGCCATTGGATCCCCTTCTGCCCGGAGCAGTTGGGCGGCCTGCCCACACCAAGACCCGCTGCAGAACTTGTGAACGGAGACGGACATGCAGTCCTCAAAGGCCAGGCCCAAGTCCTGCAGCGTGATGACCACCAGGATGCCAGCGATGCCTTTATCCGCGGAGCCAGACAGACTCTGCTTCTGGCCCAAAGCCAGCCGGTTACAGCCATCTTCCTCAAAAGCCGCAGTCCGTCCTGTGGAGTCAACGGCCCCATGGGTGTCACTGCCGCCCTGCTGAGCGAACACGGTTTTTCCCTACGCGAATTCTGATATAAGCACATGGGCATCGCAGAAAACAGCCGGTGTCTATTTAATACGCATGGCCATCAGAACCAGGATTCCCACCTCATATAGAAGATAGAGCGGCCCCCCCATGAGGAGCATATTCACAACATCGGGAGTCGGGGTCAGGATAGCAGACAAAATTGAGATCAACAGCAGGGCATAGCGCCTGTTTTTTTCAAAAAACCCACGGGGGCAGACTCCAACTTTGGCCAAAAAAACCATGAACACCGGCAGTTCAAACACCACGCCAAAGGCCAGAACAAAGACAACCACAAAATTGACAAAACGGCTGATGGAAATCACCGGCTGCAAATCTTGAGAACCGAAACCCAGCAGAAATTTAACCCCAAAGGGCAAGGTTATAAAGTAACAAAACATGGTTCCCGCATAAAACAGCAGGACAGTAAAGAAAACAAAGAGGATCAGCTGCAGCCCCTTGACCCGAAAAGGCTTGGCCAGCGCCCGCCACAACACGGTCATCAGCCAGGGCATCAAAACAAACAACACCGCAAAAAGGGCCAGCTTGACGTGTGCGAGAAAGGGACCCGCCACTGAGAAAAAGTAGAGCTTTTCTGAAAGATGTCCCTGAACCACAGTCAAGAGCTGCGGGGCCAAAAAGAACAGGGCCAGGCTTCCGATTCCGACACTTAAGCCTACGGCCCGAATCGAGCGGCGCAATTCGGAGAGAACAATCACCAGAGAGGTATAGGCTTCCATAGATAGCGGGCCGGGCTTTCTGCCCGCGCATTTGTTCAGTAATGAAGTCCCCTGAAAATCAGCTCTTTTATCTGAAGGCTATTCTGGAAACAGAACAAACCACAAACAACACAACCATCACGATGAGTCGCATCGATGCCAATGGTGTTCATTTCTGCCCGGATGCAGCAATCAAATAAAAGGACATTTCTTGCAAGATGACCAGTAATCTCCCCGACGAGACTGGATAAGAGACCGCCAACGGTGAGTATTTTTCAACAATCTAGCAGATGCACCACTGAAAATCAATTTAAGGCTACTTTGATAGAGGTTGCGCTCTGCCGGCAGCCGTGATAGAAAAAAACCTGTTCCACCATACGTCGCCACTGCGTCCGACAAATCACCCGGCATCAAAACGATGCCATGCCCCGGCACCACTGGCCCCTTCAATTCACCACGAAATTTTCAGACAATATCTACTATGCTTGAACTTCGATTTATCAGAGAAAACCTGGCCCTGGTCAAAGAAAAAACCGCCCGCAGAGGAATGACCACCGACAAGCTGGATGAGTTTGCAGCCATTGACCAGCAGCGACTGAACCTGCTCAGCGAGGTGGAACAACTCAAGGCCCAGCGCAACAAGGTATCAAAAGACATCGCCAATCTCAAAAAAGGTGGCGCAGACGCCCAGGACACGGCTGAACCGCTGATCCTTGAAATGCGTGAAGTCTCAACCCGGATCAAGGCGCTGGATGGCCAACTGGGCACAATCCAGACCAGTCTCCAGGAAATCGTCATGGCCATCCCCAACCTCTGCCACGAGAGCGTACCGGAGGGACAGGATGACACAGACAACATCCTCGTCAGGACATGGGGCGAGAAGCCATCTTTTTCCTTCACCCCTAAACCCCACTGGGAACTTGGTGAGGATCTGAATATTCTGGATTTTGAAAGAGCCGCCAAACTTGCCGGGGCCAGATTTTCCCTCCTGAGCGGCTTCGCCTCGCGCATGGAGCGGGCCCTGACCAACTTCATGCTCGACCTCCACACGCAGAAGCACGGCTACACAGAGGTTCTGCCGCCCTTTCTGGTCAACAGCGCCTCCATGACTGCCACGGGCCAGTTACCCAAGTTTGAAGAAGATCTGTTCCGCATTAAAGACTGGGATCTATACCTGATCCCCACGGCGGAAGTCCCGGTAACCAACATCTTCCGCGACGAAACCCTTGACGAAGGTGACCTGCCAGTCAAATTCACCGCCTACACCCCCTGCTTTCGCTCCGAGGCCGGTTCCTACGGTCGCGACACCAGAGGGCTCATCCGCCAGCATCAGTTTAACAAGGTCGAGATGGTCAAATTCACCCGACCTGAAGACTCAGCCGAAGAGCTGGAGTCTCTGCTCGCCGATGCCGAAGCAGTTTTGCAACTCCTGGGCCTCCATTACCGGGTGGTCACGCTGTGCAGCGGTGATCTTGGCTTCTCGGCCACCAAGACCTATGACATTGAAGTTTGGCTGCCCAGCCAGCAAACCTACCGCGAAATCTCATCCTGCTCCAATTTTCTCGACTTTCAGGCCAGACGCGGCGGCATCCGCTACCGTCCCAAAAATGAAAAAAAGAGCCGCCTGGTGCACACCCTGAACGGTTCAGGCCTGGCCGTAGGCCGGACCCTGCTGGCTGTGATGGAGAACTATCAGCAAGAGGATGGAAGCATTGCCGTACCGGAAGTGCTTGCTCCGTGGTTCAAGGATCGTTTTTAACCTGAGCGGCCGAGTCATTATCGCCGACACAAAACCATTCCCCCGGAGCCGCAATCTACTCCTGAGCCAGCTCCAACAGCCGCTCCAGCAAGGCTGAAAAATCCAGGCCATAGGCGGCCGCGGCTTGGGGCAGAAGACTGGTGGGGGTCATGCCCGGGATCGTATTGGTCTCAAGAAGATAAATCGCACCATCCTCAGCCATGATCATATCGGTTCGAGAGTATCCCCTGAGTTCCAGGGCCCGATGCGCTGCCAAACCGTACTCCTGTATCTGTCGAGTCACATCATCAGAGACAGGTGCCGGGCAGATCTCAGTGGAGGCTCCGGGCTGATACTTGGCCGTGTAATCAAAAAAAGCAAACTCCTTGCCTGGAATAATTTCCACCAGCGGCAAGGCGCTGAGTTCCTCGTTACCAATCACTCCTGAGGTGATCTCCCGGCCACGAATAAAGGCCTCAACCATCACCCGGGAGTCATGGCCGAATGCCAGATCAACCCCCGCCTCCAGCTCCTGCACCGTATGGGCGATGCTCATCCCGAGACTCGATCCTTCACGCACAGGTTTGACCACCAGGGGCAGACCCAAACGCCCGGCCATCTCCTCGTAACCCAGATCATCCCCCGGCTGCACCAAATCCCAGTCAGCCACGGGTAAGCCGTGCAGACGATACAGGCTCTTGGCAACATGCTTGTCCATGGCCATGGCACTCCCCAGCACTCCGGCTCCCTGATAGGGGATGCCCAGAAGATCAAGAAAACCCTGAACCGTACCATCCTCACCAAAACGACCATGCAGGAGGATAAAAGCCACATCAATTCCCTGGGCATCTGCTGCCAATCGTGCCAGATCCGTTGCCGGGTCATAACGCCGAATTTCAAACCTATCCGGATCAAGAGCCTGTTCCACTCCGGCAGCCCCTTTGAGCGAAACCTCACGCTCGCCTGACCGTCCACCTGCCAGCAAAGCCACCACTGTTTTACTGTTCCTGTCCGCTGCCATCACTCTCCCTCGTCACAAATCGGGTTGACTGATCCTCACTTCAGGATCTGCTGCAACTCCATAGAAAAATTCAGACTGTTATTTTTTTCGGTTCAGCTATAATAGCATGGATGGATAAAAATATTATCAAAAAAATCCGCCGGATTGTGGGCGAAAAACATTACAGTACCGCCCCGGAAGACCTGCACTGCTACTCCTACGATGCCAGTCGACAGACCTTTCTTCCGGAGGCCGTGGCCTTCCCTGATTCCAGCGAACAGGTGGCGGATCTTCTGCGCCTGGCCTCTGAACATAATTTCCCGGTCATCGCGCGTGGCGCCGGAAGCGGCATGACCGGTGGTTCCCTGCCCGTCAGGGGTGGGCTGATCCTTGCCTGCAGCCGTCTCAATCGGATCATTGAAATCGACCAGGACAACATGGTCGCCATCATCGAGCCCGGAGTCATCACCGGCGATTTCCAGCGCGAGCTCCGCCGGGCAGGTCTTTTCTACCCACCTGACCCGGCCAGTCTCAAGTTTTGCACCATCGGAGGAAACGTGGGCGAAGGCGCGGGCGGACCCTCGGCTGTCAAATACGGGGTCACCAAAGATTTCATCATGGGCCTTGAGGTCGTTCTGGCAAACGGTGAGATTCTCAATACCGGAACCCGTACTGAAAAAGGAGTCGTGGGCTACGATCTGACCAGACTTTTTGTCGGTGCTGAGGGAACATTGGGGATCATCACCAAAATAATCACCCGCCTTCTGCCATTGCCGGAACACAAAGAAACCTTTCTCATCACCTCAACCTCATTGACCAGGGCCACAGGCCTCGTGGCTGAAATTCTGAACCAGGGCATCACGCCCTGCACTCTTGAATACCTTGACCGAACTGCCCTGAGCGCTATCGCAAACCTTCTCCCCGCCCCCTTCCCTCCAGAAGTGCAGGCCATTCTTATCCTCGAGCTGGACGGCAGCCGCAAAGAAGTGTCAGAACAACACGAACGACTGCTCCAGCTCATAACAGCAGAAGAGCAAAAAGAATGTACCATTCAACAGGCAACTGACGAAAAAGAGCGCGAACAAATCTGGCAGGCAAGGCGGGCGGTCTCTCCTGCATCCTACCAGATTGCACCACACAAAATTTCCGAAGACGTGGTCGTCCCCAGAACCAGGATTCCCGACCTGGTGGCTTTTTGCGAGAAACTCTCCCGGGAACATGAACTGAACATTCTCACCTTCGGTCATGCAGGGGATGGAAACCTCCATGTCAACATCATGCACGACCGTAATCAACCGGGGGCAGCAGGACGAGCTGAACAGGCCAAGAAACGCCTGTTCAAACAGGTCATCAAGCTGGAAGGAACCATTTCCGGTGAGCACGGAATCGGAATCACCAAGGCCCCGTACATAGGGCTTGAACTTGCCCCGACAGCAATCAGGACAATGGGGGCCATCAAGCAACTCTTTGACCCGCACAACATCCTCAATCCCGGAAAAATTTTCCCGCAGTAACCGCTGAAAACGACAGATATCCTGAAAAATTCATTGACAGAAACGCATCTTCATTTTATAAAGAAAGACTTGTTTTTTGATGACAGCGATAGATTTTTCATTTCATGTCATCCCGTTGACCAATCGAATTTTAATGAATTAATATTTTTTCTGAATGAGCTAAGTCACCTGCTGACCGCCCCTTTTTCGGAACCCTTTGCCCCCGAACGGAGTCCCAAATGATCGAAGTTGAAGTCCGAGGAGATATCGAGTACGCCATCCGTCAGCTCAAAAAAAAGCTTCAGATCGATGGCATTAAGCGCGAACTTAAACGCCGCGAATACTACGAGAAACCAAGTATCAAAAAACGTCGTAAACAGGCGGAAGCACGTCGCAAGATGCGCAAGTTCAATCGCACCAAAAGAGCCTGAGTCGGGACTGAAATATGAGCGGCTGCAACGGAAGACTCACTCCAGCGGCCGCTCTTTATTTTTTCCTGCTGGGCCCAATCCTTTGCCGCCCAAGCTGACATCGCCACCCCCAAACCACACCCCGCACAATTTCTTTCGGCCAACGAGCTCTTTCTCCACTATCTGATCAGTGAAAAAAGACTGGCCGAGAATACCATATCTGCCTACCAGGCGGACATCGCATCCTTCCTCAGCTTTCTTCGTCGACAGCGGATCACTGAACTGTCCCAGATTGACAGCCGGACCATCGACAAGTTTCTGGCCTATTGCCTGAGCCGTCAGATTTCACACCGCAGTAACGCACGACGCATTTCCACCCTTCGAAGTTTCTTCACGTTCCTCCACCGCGAATCTCTCTGCCCGCACAACCCCTTCCTCACCATAGATCTGCCCAAAAGCGGTCGCAGTCTGCCTAAAAACCTCACAGTGGATGAAACCACCCGCCTCCTGACTCCGGGACCTGTACAGACACAGTTCAGTCGACGCAACCTGGCCATGCTCCACCTTCTCTACGCCACCGGCCTTCGTGTCTCAGAGCTGGTCAATCTGACCATTCCCGCCTGCAACCTCAACGCCTGCTTTGTCAGGGTTCGCGGCAAAGGTGACAAGGAACGCCTTGTTCCGTTCGGCCAGCCGACCAGGATCGTGCTGGAAGACTATCTCAGCACCACACGTCCAAAATTACTCAAGGGTCGACGCAGTCCAATCCTGTTTATCAGCAATCGCGCCCAAGCCATGACCCGAATCCGCTTCTGGCAGATTATCAGCGGCATTGCCAGATCAGCAGGAATCAGGAAAAAAATCTCCCCGCACATGCTGCGCCATTCCTTTGCCAGCCATCTCCTGGCCCACGGCGCAGATTTACGCTCCGTTCAGATGATGCTGGGGCATTCGGATATTGCCACCACACAGATATACACACATATTGACGAAGAACGCCTCAAAGACGTCCATCGCAAATTTCACCCTCGGGGTTGAAATTTTCATGGGCATTTTGCCCCCCAAACGGTTTAATTGAGGTAGCTTAAGTAAAACCATTTCTTCAGAGCTTCCTGATATCAGGCAGGAGTTATTTTTTTCTTCAACCGAAGAACAAGCGATCCATGGACTTGATCACCACCCATCTCAATGCCGATTTTGACGGATTGGCCTCAATGATCGCGACACTCAAGCTCTATCCCGGGGCCATTCTCGCCTTTCCCGGCTCACAGGAAAAAAACGTCCGCACTTATATCAGCGAACAACTGGATGCCACATACCCCTTTCGCCGCCTGAAACAAATCGATTTCACCACGATCAATCGCCTGATCGTGGTCGACACCCGGGTTACTTCACGTCTTGGCCCCATCCAGTCCTGCCTGAGCAACCCGAACCTTGTCATCCATCTGTACGACCATCACCCCAACAGCCCGGAAGACCTCAAGGGCGAGATTGAAGTCGTGGAAGACACCGGCTCGACCATGACCCTCCTCTGCCGCCAACTGCGCGAGCAGCAGATCCCCATCACAGCGGACGAGGCGACGCTCTTTGGCCTGGGCATCTACGAAGACACCGGCTCCCTGACCCATCTCACCACCACCCCAGCAGATCTTGAGGCTGCGGCCTGGCTCCTGCACAAGGGCGCAAGACTGGACATCGTGACCCAGTTCATCAGCCACGACCTGACCTCACTTCAGATCGAGCTGCTGCACGAACTCAAGAAAACCGCCAGTTGCTATACCATCCAGGGGATTGAAGTCGTCCTTGTCACACTGACTCTACCCGATTACGTGGATGACTTTTCCCTGATCATTCGCCAGTTCATGGCCATGGAAAACTTGAACACCCTCTTTGCCCTGATCTGCATGGCCGGACGAATCTACCTGATCTGCCGCAGCCGAATCCCGGAAGTTCACGTGGGCCAGATAGCCCGAGAACTGGGCGGAGGTGGCCACTCCACCGCAGCCTCAGCCACAGTGCAAAACATGACCCTGGTGGAAGCCCAGGAACGGCTCATTCGCATACTCCACCAGGAGATCCACCCGCACTCCATCGCCCGGGAAATCATGTCACAACCGGTGATCAGCGCCTCTGCCAATATCACTATTGACGAGGCACACACCCTGCTGACACGCTACAACATCACTGTCCTGCCAGTCATCAGCACAGAGCACGACAACACCACTTCAACTCCTCCCGCGGCCAGCGAACTCCTGGGGACGATCTCTCGCCGGGTCGTCGAAAAGGCCATTCACCACAACCTGGGGCAGCTGCAGATTCAGGAGTACATGACAGGCGACATCGAGGCCCTGCCTGCGGATGCCACTCTCAGTGATATCGAGAAACTGATCATCGATCGCCGCCAGCGCCTGGTCCCCATCATCGATAAAAATGAACTCACGGGCATCATCACCCGCACCGATCTTCTCAATGTACTGGTGAACGACCCCGGCCACCTGCCCCGGGACTTACACCATGAAAGCGAGATACAGCCCCTGCAGCGCAGCCGCAACACCAGTTCTCTGATGACCGAATGCCTCAACCGTGAACTGATCGTCCTGCTCAAGACCATCGGTGAGATCGCTGACCGACTGAACTTCAAGGCCTTTGCTGTGGGTGGGTTTGTCCGGGACCTGCTGCTCAAACAGAAAAATCTTGATCTGGATATCGTCATTGAGGGCAACGGGATCGCCTTTGCCAAAGAACTGGCCAAGGCCCTGAACGGCCGCTGCAAAGCCCATGAGCAGTTCATCACAGCAGTGGTTATTCTCCCCGACGGCTTCAAGATTGATGTGGCAACAGCCAGACTTGAATACTATGAATATCCGGCGGCATTGCCCACAGTAGAGCTCTCATCCATCAAACTGGATCTCTATCGCCGTGATTTCACCATCAACGCCATGGCCATACAGCTCAACGCGGAGCAGTTCGGTACCCTGATTGATTTTTTCAGCTGCCAGAACGACCTCAAGTCCGGAATTATCAGAGTCCTGCACAACCTCAGTTTTGTTGAAGACCCAACCAGAATCTTCCGCGCCATCCGCTTTGAACAACGAATGGAGCTGAGCATCTCCAAACACACTCATCGCCTGATCCGCAGCGCCGTAAAGATGAACCTGTTCGACAAGGGCAATGATCCGCGCTTCTTCAACGAACTCCAGCAGATCCTCTCCGAGGACAACCCACTCCCGGCCCTGACCCGACTGGCTGAATTTGACCTCTTCAAGTTCCTCTGGCCGGAACTGAAGCCTCATCTGAAAATCGATCGACGCTTCCTCCACATCATGAAACAGGCACAGCAGGCCCTGTCCTGGTACGACCTTCTATACCTGGACACGCCCTGCCGCAGATGGCTTGTCTACCTGCTGAGCATCATGGCCCGATCAGGCACGGATGACCTGACCAGCTTTTGTCAGCGCTTCCATCTGCACGAAAAAACACGACAACAGCTCATCAGCCAGAAGGTGCTGGCTGACCACACAGGCCAGGTTCTTTATCAGAGAAACGGAATCCGCAACAGCGAACTCTGCCGTCTGCTGCGCGGACTGACCAACGAAGGCCTGCTCTACCTCATGGCCATTGCCCGCAAAAACGAGATCAAGAAAAACATCTCAAACTTTGTCACCTCCCTGCGCCAGACAGAGATACTGCTCACAGGTAACGACCTCAAAGAGATGGGCTACCTGCCAGGACCACTGTACAAAACCATTCTGGATCGTCTCCTGGATGCCCGTCTCGATGGCCAGGTCTCGACCCTTGACGATGAGCGCCAGTACGTCCTCGACCATTTCCCGCTGATTTCCTGAGCTGACACTGCCCCTCGTCCATTGCTATTTTCAGTGGCGGTGCTTACAGTTGTTCTGTTCAACAAACACTAACTCTTCCCCCCTGATATATATTTTATGAACGCAAACTCGTTTATCATTGAACTGATCATCATGGCCCCGCCCCTGCTTCTGGCTTTAACCGTGCATGAATTTGCCCACGGCTATGTGGCCCACCGCCTTGGTGACCCCACGGCCAAACTGGCCGGACGCCTGACCCTGAATCCGCTCAAACATCTGGATCCTCTGGGGACTCTTGCTTTTTTTCTGATTAAAATTGGCTGGGCAAAACCGGTACCGGTCAATCCCGTTTACTTTCGTGATCCGCGTCGGGACATGCTCTGGGTTGCCCTGGCCGGCCCTGCTGTCAACCTGGGATTGGCCCTGATCAGCGCCGTGGCCGCCAAAGGCCTCTGGGCATTGGCAGCTGTTCTGCCCTACTCACCCCTGGCCAAGGCCATCATCGTGCCGCTCAATGCTTGCCTGATTGCCAGCGTCTGGATCAATCTGGTCCTGTGCATCTTTAACTTCCTGCCCATCCCGCCCCTGGACGGCAGCAAAATCCTCATGGGACTGCTGCCCCCGCAACAGGCACAGTCCTTCGCCTCCCTTGAGCGCTACGGCTTTATCATCATCATGCTCCTGGCCTTTAGCGGCATCCTCTCATCCATGATCATCCCGATCATCTCCTTTGCCAACCGCCTGCTCCTGGCCTGAGAACCACGCACAAAAAAAGGCCCCTGCCGTTTAACAACGGCAGGGGCCTCGAAACAAACCTGACAGGTGATCAGGATTCCCTCAGCTTAGAAAGAGTACTGCAGGCCGGTGGAATAGAAAATGACCTCTTTTTCGTAACCAACAGTCAGACCAGGAATAGTGGTAGGTGCAGGCTGATAGGAATCATCATCGTACAGAGAAACACCCAGTCCAACGTTCAACTCAAGATTATCTTTCAGGGCATAGGCAAAGCCGCCGCCAAAGGTGTTCACATCCAGCTTGGGTGATTCCGCAACAGTATGCTCCACATCAATACCGGTTTCAGTATACATGTAGCCACCACTGACCCGCAGACGATCATTGACCGCGTACTCCAGAGCAATACCGAACTCATAACCGTCATTGACATCATCTTCGGCTCCGGCCCAATTCGCATCTTCATTGAAATAATAGGTCAGATTCACGTCCACTTTTAGAGCCGGAGTACACTGGTGTGAGAGGCCCAGACCAAGAATAGCTGGTAAATCGCGCCGCTCTTCCATCCCATCCGTTACCCCTATCACCTGTAAAAGGGTCGGTGTTGGAGGTGCACCAAGTGCGGTATCAGCCGTAACGGTATGCTCAAAATCAAGCTTTGTCCGGGTCTCATAACGAGCTGCCAGGTTCAACTTATCGCTGGCCTTATAGTTGACACCGAAAATTCCACCCCAGCCATCGGCCTCAGACTCATAATCAACGGCAACATCAGCACCACCAGCATTTGTAAAACTCGCCTTCGCTGACCGATCGGCCTTAATATGTCTCAACCCTGCTGAAACAGAGAGATCATCATTCAGCTGATACGCCCCTCCCAGGGTCACACCCACATAGACCTCCTCCCCTTCCGATTGTTGCGCAGTAAGTGGCAATCCTCCAAAAATGGACAGATTAAGAAGCTGCAAGGTCGCACTCCCCTCTTCGAAATCCACCTTTCCACCACCCGCCGGTACAGTGACCGCCGCAAAAGCCGCCCATTTCTCCTTTTTATGGAGAGCAAAAAAACCTGGTATAATGGAAGGCTCGTCCTGCGTCAAGGTTCCATCCTGACCATTGGGCAGACCAGTTAAAATATTTTCATAATCTTTATCCAGATACTGCAGGGACAGATTCACATAGGAGCCATCATCCATGGCCATCACACCGGCCGGGTTGTAGGCCACGATATCCGCGGAATCTGTGGCCGCGTTCCGGTTCAGGGTGCGGATATACTCGGCGCTGTAGTTGTGCAGGTTGTCAATCGCACCGGCCAGGGATGAAGTCACCCCAACCGTTTGGCACAGAATTGCTACAGCCGCCACTGAAAATATCTTCTTCATCTCATCTCTCCCTTAATATTCTTCTATTCTCTCACCAGCCGGACAACCCGCCTGATGGACTCCTCGTCCTTCTTCTCCGACAGAGCCCGCAACGAGCTCCTGTCCACAGACACTTACCCCCAAGAACAAAAAACAGACGACTCAGGACACCATGGCCCCGCCATCATACAAATAGCGTTTGATCTTATGGGTGGCCGTTTTGATAAAGGGCTCGCGCCGCTCGGAAATCCTGGCAACCCGTGAAGACGTGCTCACTTTGCTGTTCACTTCGACGCGCATGCTCTCCAGCAACTCTGCAATATGAGCCTGTCGTTCCCTGCTGGTCTTGCCCGCAGTCTGCTCATCAATCACCTCATAATCCGGGTAAATCCAGGCATCGAGACGACCATTGTTTTCAACCACCAGAACCTCAACAACCCAAGAGTAGGCGTTCATCTTATGCTCGATGGGCTCAGGATACACATTCTCTCCATTGGCCATGACAATCACATTTTTGGACCGTCCGCGAACATGAAGGTTCCCGGCCTCATCCACGATCCCCAAATCTCCGGTTGCCAGCCAGCCATCCTCACTCAGCGTCTTAGCAGTACTCTCAGGATCATTGAAATAACCATGCATGACATTCGGCCCACGGCCCATGATCTCGCCAACACCAGTCTCCGGGTCCGGATTATCAATGCGGATCTCAACACCAGGAAGAGGCTTACCAGCCGAGCCTACAGCAATGGTTTTATCACCAGGGGGGCCTCCGGACAACAATGGCGCAGACTCACTGAGGCCATAACCAACAAGATAGGGGAGACCAGCATCCAAAAGAAACTGCTCGACCTCGGGATTAAGAGCGGCCCCACCAATGCCCAGCAGTTGAAGATTTCCACCAAAAAAGTCCAGCAATTTTGCGCCAATCTTCTTGTAAATCAACTTCCTCCCAAGGGAGAACTTACAGACCAGGGAAAGGGGTCGGCTCGCGTTGATATTGGGAAGCACCCTTTTTTTATAGATTTTTTCCATAACAAGGGGGACAGCAAACATGCCATAGGGTCGCTCATGCTGGCAAAGTTTCTGCAATATTGCAGGGGTTGGAGTCCTACCGGCATAGGCCACCCGTGCCCCTTTAAGCAGGGGCAATACGAGCCCCAATGTAAATTCATAGGCATGGGAAACAGGCAGGATAGACAGAAAGGCCGAACCCGGTTCAATTTTGATCATTGAAGCTGCGGAATAGGCATTGGAAGTCAGGTTTTTATGACTCAACATGACTGCCTTGGAATAGCCGGAGGTTCCCGAAGTATAAAGGATCGAGGCCAAATCATCCTCCTGTACTTCGGCAAAAGGCTCCTTTTTCTGATCGTCCTCACCCTGCCCGGTCATATACTCAGACAAGGCAGTGACATTCATCAGATCGGCCACGCCCGGGGTATCATCAAGAGTGACGACCTGCTTCAGAAATTTTTGATTCAGCTCATAAAGTTTTTCAATCTGACGCTGGGAAGTAAAGACAATCTCAACTTTCATTTCGGTCAGGATATGATGCACATCGGCTTCGGGCAAGTCGGGCAGAATGGGCACAGCGACAGCTCCCAGACGAATAACGGCAAAATAAGCCATAGCCCAGAAATGAGAATTTTCAGCCAGAAGGGCAACTCGACTATCTTTTCGGATTCCGCTCTGTTGCAGACAGTGAGCCAAAGTAATAACTCGCTCATGGAGTTCGTTATACGTCAGCGGCTTCTCCATGGCCATTCCTATGGCCGGTTGCTCACCAAACTTTTCACAACTGGAATCCAATACATAATTAAGGGTCATTCCCACATCGGCACTTGGTGTCATCAAAATCCTCTAATCAGTTTTCACCACAAAAACAGCATGATAATCAAACAACGCATCATTGATTGCGAAATATACTACCTAAAACAAGAGGTTCGGTCAATTGAGAAGACTTATTTATTCACACAGGCAACAATACATTCAGACGAAAATACGGCACCATAACACAAAACAACTTGACAACCACTGGCATTCATTATAAAAAAAGTTAATCTTCATGGTTTGGAGTTATAAAAATATTCAAAGATGATATGAATTTTCTATTTTTCAAACAGTTACACCATCGTCCCGCCTGGCTCAGTATTGCTTTCTTTTTTCTCCTGGCAACTCTCCTGGCTCCCTCCTCACAAGCCCTGGCCGTCCCGATATTTAAAGACAGCGCCAAACGGACAATCAGCAGCAAAAAACAAACCGTTACCCTCTCCAATCACAGCGCCATACCGGTTCTGGGGAAGTACCGCAACATATCTCAACATAAAAAAAACATAGGGTCAAAACAAGTTGCCAGTAAAAAAACCGGCAATATCCGTAAAAAGATCTCTGCCAAAAGCGCCATTATTATCGACGCTCAAAATGGTCGCACCCTGTTCTCCCGCTCGCCGGATCTCCCCCGCCAGCCGGCCAGTACCATCAAAGTCCTCACCGGGGCAATCGCCCTCAAATCCCTCTCCGCAAATGATCAGGTACCGGTCAGCAACAAAGCCGCCCGCCAGCCCCGCTCAAAAATATACCTTGATCAACGCAAACAGTACAAGGCAGACGACCTGATCAACGCAGTCCTCATGGCCTCGGCCAATGATGCCAGCGTTGCCCTGGCCGAAAAAATTGCCGGCTCAGAAAAATCCTTTGCCAAAATGATGACCCTGCGAGCAGAACTCTGGGGGGCTAAAAACACAGTCTGCAAAACGGCCTCAGGCCTGACCGCAAAAGGCCAGACCAGTACCGCCAGGGATCTGGCCGCCATTTTCCGTCATGCCATGCAGGACAAAGAATTTTCACATCGAATGGGCAAGACCAAGACGCTGACCACGGACGGCAATATGCTCCGCAGTCACAACAAGGCGCTCTGGCAGGTGGAAGGAACAGAAGGTGGCAAGACAGGATATACCAATGCCGCCCGACAGACCTATGTGGGGAAATTCAAACGGGGAAATGACGAGATAATCGTTGCCATTATGGGAAGTGAGACCATGTGGAGTGACATCAAGCACCTGGTCGAATACGGTTTTGAACGTAAAATTGCCCTCAACAAACAAAGCCAGCAACTGTTGGCCAAGGTCGATAGCGACAGCCTTTCTCGATAAAACTTTTCTGACCAGCGCACCAACTCTGCTCCAAACAGAAAAAAGTCCGGCCTGGACTCTCTCTCCTTACAATAATAATCCAGACACAGGCTGCTCTCGCATGCCTCATAGCCCAAGATACTTGGGTCTCAATACAAAAAGGCAGCACCAAACTAATGGCACTACCTTTCATTCAATGCAGCTGTCTCAAATATACGTGCTATCTTGTTCTCATAATATCAGACAATTGACTTGCAGAGAGAAGTTACATTTCGCACGTCTAGTTATCACCCAAAAGCCCCTTGGATTCTTTCTTGACTTTTTTGGCAGCCTTCTTTTCTTTTGGGGTCATGGCCGGTTTCTTTTTACTCGCCTTAATGCTTTTGTGTTCTTTGCTCATAGCTTTCACTCCTCATAATTAATGAATGAACTTCTGATCAACTACTGCCGGACCTGTGTGGCTGAGCTTGATCAATAATGTTCTTGTTAAGCTTTACGAGACATTTCACGTCTAGGTTGAAGCGAATCCAACATGAGCCGTGGAAACTTTTTCAATCCCGTAAGGGAAACGAGCATGCTCTCTTGTTATACCGATACTTTTCAATGAATCCTCCAGTTTGCTCACCTGTTGCAGGTTTTCGGCCAGCAGCACAATGTTAAAATCTCCAGTCCCTGATAACTCTTTGCAATTAAGGGGAAATACGCAATTCATTCTGCTGCTGTCATATAGGTTGGGTCCCAGGCGATCGACAAGTTCAGGAAATGAACAGGGGGAGGTTCTGGTTTTGGTGAATTTCCAAAAAGGAATTGGGGTTGCGGTTATCTGCTCAATATTATGAACAAGCATGCCCACATAGGATGAGCCATTAAAACGGGCATTATTTTCCACTGGAAATATACCCTCTTTAGAGACGATATAATCAAGGCCCACTACCCCACAGTAACCTGATTTTGCCATATCAGTGACGATCTTATACGAGGCGTCACGAATATAGTCATAGACGTCTTTGGCTGGTTGTTGGCCTTTTATATTACCAATATAGACCAAGCCTCTCTCACAGATTTGATCCAACATCCCCAGATGGTCGATAGATCCATCACGACCAATAGCCCATTGGTCATTCGGGGTTGAAGTGACGTCAAGGAAGGGTTCAACAAGCACCTGTCTCTCGCCACTGTCAGCAATTTCACGATACAAGGTTTCTAAATCAAGACCCTTTGTCTTATATAATGACATAGCTGATTCAGCGAGAGTGCCACGAACAATCACGGTTTCGTGGGTGGCCAGGTAGCGCCTGACAATGGCTGTCATTTCATGACAATTCGCCTTATCTTCCGGTTGCAGAGTAAACGTTTCTCCTTCAACCACCGGGATGGCCAAGCGCTGACAAATGGTTTTAAACTCTGCCTTGTCATTATATTTCAGCGTAACAACCTGGGACGTACCAAAATGCTCAGCACCAAGAACCTGGGCCGCCGTTTCCTCTAATAATCCACTAAACCATGGCGCAAAGACAGGTTTACGGCCCAGCTCTTTGATGACCTTCAGCACCGGGCCAGGATCTGCGATAATAAGCTCGGCGAGACTCATATTCGTGGCAGAGGTCTTATATTCAACGACATGGATGGTTCCCAGACCACATGAACGCAACCAGTCGTAGTAATCGTGGTCTAAGGAGGTGCGTAAAACCACCAAATCGTCAAAGCGAGCTGCCGCTAATGCCCTGTCGCATTTTGAATGTACCGAACCATTACGTCGTGGAAACTGAGAAAAACTATCTGCCCCGTAAATGACCAGTTCATCATCATTATCCGAAATACATTGGCGCAGAGATTTATAGTCTGTCATGCCAATAATTGACTGCCAAATACAACCGTCAGAACCAAGGTATAAAGCATGAGAACGTAATACCAGCGACCGGCAAACTTGGGAGTTTTGATAGGTGCCACGTTCATGATGGCCAGTACTACAATCAGGATATAGAGGATACCTGTGAAAATATTGCGGTCTACCATGCTGCTAAATAAAAAGACAAAGGTCAGGATAATAACATTGTTGTCCAGCGCCAGCCCCATATAGGTAGACTTGCCAACCAGACCGAAGACATTGAAATAACTAAGCCTGAGCACCCCGGTCGCAACGGCAAGAAAGGCTCCGGGCAGGAACCAGGGACTGAAATTCCCATAGCTCAGCAAAACAACAGCCGGGCAAATACCGAAGCTGATAATGTCGATCAGGGAATCGAGCTGTCCTCCGAACTCCCCTTGTTTCTTATTGCGCCCTTTCAGGTGCCGGGCAATAATACCATCAGTCCAGTCAAAGAATACCGCCCATATCAGACCAATCATTGCGGCTGGAAAGTTGCCCAGGATCGCAAAATAAATAGCAAGGACCGCGCATAAAAGTCCTACCAGAGAACAGATGTTCGGCAGGTCTTTGGCAAAAGAGAGTATGGAAGGAGGTGAATGTGGTGCATGTTGATCTGCCATTATTTGGTCTCCAGACCAATAACGTCGTGCAAGGCTTCAACTAATTTTGTGTTTTCTGCCTGGGTGCGGCTGGCTATCCGCAGATAACGGTCCGATTCCGGCATGGTCTTCCCTTGACAATGCTTTATATACATATTGTGCGTAATAAACAGTTTTTCAGTTACTTCGGGAGCTGATGCGGCATGATCGGGCAGACGGCAGAAAATATAGTTAGCGTCAGGCGGATAAACTATCATCCCCTGGATCGTTTGCAGTTGTTTATAAAAATGATCCCGATCAGCCTTGACCTTATCACAGCTATCAGTAAACGCCTGACGATACTGCGGGGCAAGACGCAGAAATTCTTCAGCAAAACCATTAAGATTCCAAATATGGATCCCTTGCCGAACTTTTGTTGCAAAATCGGTGTTAGCGGTGAGCATGTAACCGATCCGGATGCCGCAAATACCATAGGCCTTACTCATGCTTTTGAAAATGACCAGGTTCGGATAGTTTTCAATATCATTTTCAAGAGTTTCCTGGTCACGGTTTTGAGCAAAATCAATGAAAGACTCATCAACAATGAGCATACAGTCATGGTCGGCAAGTTTCTTCACTAAACGAACAAGTTCAGCTTTCGGAACCAATAATGAGGTGGGATTATTGGGGCTGACCACCACTGCCAAACGAGCCTTAGAGCGGATGGCCTCAGCGGCAAATTTATCCACATCCAGCTGAAATGAAGGTGCTTCAAGAGCAAACTCAACGACATTTCCATGAAGACATGCATTGGCGTATTCATTAAATGACGGAACCGGCACAATCAATTTACGATTCATTCCGGCAATAATCTTGATAAGCTCTGCCGCTCCATTACCAACGACAATATGCTCCGGCTTCTGACCGATCAAATCACCCACCAGGCCTGCCAGATCTTTCTGGGCAATGGGATAGTTTAACACCAGTTGATGTATTTTTTTGGTAATATGGGTGAAAAAATCCTCAGGGGGAAAATACAGATTGTAAAGGTAGTTATGATCGATAAAATCATGGCGCCAATAGCCGCCATGCTGACTGGAAACAAATTTATAGCTCTCTTGAGCAGAAGAATTCTTAGGAGTCATTTCTCACTTTTTAATGAATTATTGAGGTAACGTCACAGCTGACATTCTTGGCTTGGACACCTTTCTGTCCGATTGACGAAAAGCGGCCTTCTTGAAAGGGACATCAGTCTTCAATTGATTAAAGGCTGGCGACTTGTGGACTTTGGGCTTGCCTGCAACATGATCGGTGACAGTAACAAAAGGACGGTGGCGGAGACCCGGCATCTTTTCTGCTATTCGCAAATCAGAAATGGTGTCAATCTCATACCAACGATTGCAATCAAAGAAAACCGGTGAAAAGGAGAGGCTGCCCTCGTCTACCATATCTGCAAAAACAGTCTCATAGTAGCCATTGACTAAATTATTTGAAATATGCGACTCCAGTCTTTCCCGGACCAGTTGCCAGGTCGCAGAAGAAAGGCTGTAAATGTTGACGGTTTTGTAATGGTTGTCATCATGATTATGTGCGCCGCAATGAAATGCATCAACCTTCTGGGTGTTATTGATTGTCACTGTGGTGCCGTTCATCCATGCATGGGATTTGCCCACAGCAATTCGGTCAGGACACAGCATCCCTTTAAGCAGCTTCGGGTCGAAAACAAGATCGCTTTCAATGAGTAGAAACGGTTCATCTATGATCTTTCTGGCAAGCCATAACGAATAGATATTGTTGGTTGTTTTGTACAATGGACTAACAATATAAGTAATTTCCATGCCACCGGATCGAGTACCAAGAAAATTACGGATGCAGTCAGCTTGATGCCCGACAACTATAACCAACCGGTTGAAATTGTGTTCCTTAAGAGAATCGACCAACCTTTCAAGAATAGATATTTCATTGACCGGAACAAGGCACTTGGGTGCCAGATCGGTCAATGGGGCAAGGCGACTACCAGTACCGGCAGCCAACAGCAGTGCCGTGCGGACTTGTTCATTCTTAAGACTGGGACAAATAATCCTGTCTTTCATTATATATTACCTTCGAATTTATAACCAGACCATGGCAGTGGCAACAACTGACAAAAACACGATGCAGTTTAGGGATGTAAATAAATAGTATTTACTGCCGATTGGCTAGGGGAGAACAAGCTGAAAGGCACTGAGAACTTGGTAGAAAGAGCTGCTA
This sequence comes from Candidatus Desulfatifera sulfidica, assembly GCA_014381505.1. Classification (GTDB taxonomy): domain Bacteria; phylum Desulfobacterota; class Desulfobulbia; order Desulfobulbales; family Desulfocapsaceae; genus Desulfatifera; species Desulfatifera sulfidica. Next base: position 36,308 of record JACNLK010000040.1, read on the forward strand.
ATTAGAGCTGATAAAAAATAGAATAAAACAAGATTGAGAGGACAAAAAGGCATTCAATTACCGAGGAATCGGATGGCCAATTTGCGAATTTGAAGATTCAACATAGGCTAACACACCCAGTAAGTCAATGTATATTCGATAATCTCTTAATATGGGGCTTGTCTGGATATTGAAAATAGGGAACTATTCATGCTGTAATTGTTTTACCCTGGGGCAATCTTTTTCCAACAAAAGTAAAATTTTGCATCTGACACATTTCTTCATTAGCAGCCTTTAATGGCCCCGCCCGTATGCGTTGCACCCCTCCCTCTCCAACCCCCAGAGCACCCCCTTTCCGCACACCGACAACAGCAACTCACCTCCCGGGTTGGAAAGCGTTTCCGCAATATAAAAAAAAAGGCAGAGCCAACTTAATGACCCTGCCTTTGATGTGCTCCCTTTGGTACTTCCATCGGCCGATACACACCGGCCTTCACTGCATACTTGTAGTGTCACCCACGCTATGCTTTACGACACAGACGACCAAAGCCTCCGGGAATCGTCCCGGATGACCAGAACGGTCGGCCTTGTTTATAATCAACAAACCAGTACCCGCCCGGTGTCCGCTGCGCTGCGATAAAAATAAAAGGTTGCTTGGCCGAAAAACAAGGGTCAAGGTGAACGCCCTTATCATTCAACGCTGGCTCCATGAGCGACAATGCCTCTTCAAGAGTCGGCAGACGCCAGTCGTCAAAGCCCGCGAAGCCCTGCTCGTTCAATTCGGCAATCTTCTTCCGCATGACACGGTGAGAAGAAATATCAAGACCAGCCCGTTGCCACATGAGTCCGGTCCGGCAATCTGTGACTGTCAATCCGTCACCATTGTCTCCCAGGGCATTGGCAAAGTCTCCTTGAGGGTTCAGCTTACTGTCATACAGATTCCACTTGAGAATTCTCTCCGGAAGATCCTGTTCAACAAACACTGCAGGGGCTGAAGGCAGGACAATCTGTCCACCTTCAAACTGAACCTCGGCCACCGGGGGAAGACCAGAGCCCATATCCTCCACCTCAACCTCTTCAACAACTGCCTCCACAACACTCTCATCAAAATGATCCACCACATGATCCAGGAGCCATTTTTTCAGTTTTCCATCAATGGCATAACTTTTTTCAAAGATGGATGACGAACCCTGATCACGGACACAGTCACTGACCATTTTCCTTGGAGCATGAACCTTGGCCAGAATTTTGGCATGCTTGACTCCACGTTCCATCAAACAAACCACCGGTTCATGCCCCCAATTACTGACATAAAAATAGTAAATCAACTCATCATTGTTACGGACGCGTTCCCGCCCGCCCCAGGACTCAAACGTTCCAAACGAAATATCCGGTGTCATATCCCAGTCGATGGCTGCAATTGCCCTGTCGTCGGCCTTTACTTTTCTGAATAACGTTCCCATGTCATGCCTCCCTGTGTCGTATTGAAGATTCCAGCTCCACCTGATTTGACCGGACAAAAAGCATTCTGATTTTTTCCGGTCCTGGTGTATCCTTTATCTAAAGATCCTACCTGATGAACTTTTTATAATTATAATAATTATTACCAATATGCACAAGGTAAATTTCCCCTTTCAATTGTCCAGAGGTACCCCCCTGCCCCTGGGGGCCAGTGTCCAGGAGCAAGGTATAAATTTTGCCGTCTTCTCACGCTCGGCTATAAACGTAACGCTGATTCTTGAAATAAAACTACCTGTTACCGGAGAAATAAAGCTCCACGAGATCCCGTTAAGCCACGAACAAAACCGCACCGGTGATATCTGGCACATTTGCCTCAGTGAAATCCATTTGGATTTTTATTACGGGTATCGGATGACGGGCGAAGAGGACAACACCTCCGGCCAAGCCCATACCCTGCAACCAATCCTGTTAGACCCTTACAGCCAGGCCCTGCGCCCACGGGCCTGGGGGGAGAGATGCCAGGCAGGCAGACGCCCCTGTTGCCGCCTGCTCCATCACGACTTTGACTGGCAGGATGACCTTCCGCCCAAGACCCCTCTCAAGGATTCAATCATTTACGAACTGCATGTTCGCGGATACACCAAAAACCCCAGCGGCACATCCAGACACCCGGGAACCTACCGGGGACTTATCGACAAAATCCCCTATTTCAAGACATTGGGAATCACCGCAGTGGAGCTCCTGCCGGTCACCGAATTTGACGAAAACGACACGACTGTCAGTAACCCTGAAACCGGTGTCAGTCTTAAAAATTTCTGGGGCTACAGTCCCATCTCTTTTTTTGCTCTCAAATCCGGCTATGCCGCCGATCCCGAAAACCACATCAACGAATTCAAGGCAATGGTTCGCGCTCTGCATCAGGCAGGGATCGAAGTTATCCTTGATATGGTATACAACCATAGCGGTGAGGGCGGATACAATGGCATTACCAGCAGCTTTCGCGGCATTGACAACACAGTTTATTACCTCCTGGACCCTGTCACACGGGAATACCTCAATTTCTCGGGCTGTGGAAACACCATGAACTGTAACCATCCGGTGGTCCGGGAGATGATCCGTGACTCGCTGCGCTACTGGGTCATGGAGATGCACGTGGACGGCTTTCGCTTTGACCTGGCCTCAATCCTGGGCCGCGACATGACCGGGCAGGTTCTGGCAAACCCGCCAATGATCGAAATGATCGCCGAAGACCCGATTCTGCGTGACATCAAGATTATTGCGGAAGCCTGGGATGCAGCCGGACTCTATCAGGTCGGCAGCTTTTCAACCGACCGCCGATGGGCCGAATGGAACGGGCGCTTTCGCGATGATGTGCGCGCCTTCATGGCTGGACACGATAATACTGTCTCAGCCCTTGCCACCCGGATCGCCGGCAGTTCCGATCTTTATCAGGTCAGTGGTCGACATCCCTGCAACTCCATCAATTTTATCACCAGTCACGATGGCTTCACTCTGGCCGAC
>JACNLK010000070.1 GCA_014381505.1 Candidatus Desulfatifera sulfidica
TCGTGATGAATTGCGCATCGTGGGTGACCAGCTTGGCGCACCGACCCCGGCCCGGCTGATCGCCGATGTCACCGCCTGTGTTCTGGCTGGTCTCAAGAACCGGAGCATCGTGGATATCCCGGCGGAGCAGCAGGGGATCTTTCATCTGACCACTGCCGGTTTCACATCATGGCATGGTTTTGCCGAAGCCATCCTCCAATTCAGTGATGACCTCCAGGAGAGACAGGTCCGACTGCTCTCCATTCCTTCCCATGATTATCCCACCCCGGCCCAACGGCCCCAAAACTCCCGCCTGGACTGCACCCGTCTTCAGCAGACCTTTGGTCTTCATCTACCTAACTGGCAGAATGCTCTGCGTCTGACCCTCGATACTCAATAGGGGAAAAAGAGGGACGTTCCTGCAATAGCGCAATAAGGAACGAGTTCGGTGGATCGGGTGATTTTATCCAGACCAATTTAATGGCGTTTCAGTAAGGCTCCCTTCGACAAGCTCCCTTCGACAGGCACCCTTCGACAGGCTCAGGGAACGGGAACAGGGAACGGTGACGGGAACGGGGAACGGGAACGGGGATCGGAGCGGGAATGGGAGCGCGCAAAAAAGAGCAAAAAGAGGGGACGTTGAAAAGAGGGGACGTTGGTGCAAAGACAACTTGTTGAATAACCGTAGCCGTAGGTTGGGTTAGCCCGAATCAAGCCTGTTTTCTGAGTGATAGGCCGTCAATATAAGAGAAGTGCTTGTCCAGGGTGAAGAGTTGCAGGCCGTGTTGAAAGGCAGTGGCGGCAATCCAAATGTCATTGGTCGGAATTGGTGTGCCGTTCTTGCGTAATTGATTGAGGGTGGTGCTGTAAAATTCGGCGGTTTCTTCATCGATTGAGTAGAGATGGACCCGCGGGGAGTCCAGAAAAAATCGAAGTTCCTTCCGGTTTTTCTCGATCTGGCCGCCCCCTTGAAATCCGGAAAGTAACTCACCAATGGAAATGGCGCAGATGCCGATGTGGGCGACCTGTTGCAGGATAGCTGTAATGTCTTCCCGGCCGCGCAGGGCATTGGAGTAAATGTTGGTATCAATGAGGATTCGATTCATTTCCAGAGTTCCTCATCGATTTGACGTTCAGAGTCAATTTTTTGTTGAATGCTGTTGAATTCATCATCGCTCCATTGCCCAAAAAGCTGGTCAAGATCGCGATGGGTAGCGGTGAATCGCTTCTTCTTGGCCAGTCCGCTTTCCTGTCTCATCATGTCAAGGACGAACTGATTAATACTTTTTCCGGCTTCGTCCGCCTGCTCCTTGAGGCGCTTGGCCAAGTCGTCGTCAACTCCGCGTATTGAAATTGATCTCATAACGCCCTCCTGTATTGTCAAGATATGCTCTTATTGTGCAATCATTATATGCAATCAATAATCCTGGGTCAAGAAATAAGGTGAACGAGGGGACGTTGGTGCAAAGACAACTTGTCTGATTTTCTCGCGGGGGGGATGGTTCGGCGTAACAAGTTGTCTTTGCACCAACGTCCCCTTTTGTTACCCTCTTGCTCTTATCCTTGGAGCCAATTTTCCACGGTCAAATTAGGAATGCGGGAAAATTCTTTTAAATTAGCCGTGACGACGGTAAGGCCCAAGGCGTATGCGTGGGATGCGATCAGTAAATCATTACTTCCGATGGGAGTCCCGGCACGTTCCAAGGTGACTCTGAGTTTTGCATAATGTGATTCGATATTCTGTTCTAGTGGTAATATGTTTATTGTTTCAAGTAGTTGGTTGACCTTGTCTGTCAGGCTGTGCGAGCCTTTCTTGAGAGCGCCATAACGTAATTCACAGGCAACGATCAGGCTTGTGCAGCACAGGTTTTCATCTTCAAGAGATGCTATTTTTTGTGCTGTATGTCCCTGAGGTTGCTTGATAAGATCCGACAGAATGTTTGTGTCGAGAAGGTATTTTATTTTTCCCATATCAAAAAATATCCTCTGCTTCAATTCGCGGGTCGGGGATGTCTGGGAAATCTTCGTCGAGAGGCTCCCAACGAGCTAATAGATCAAGCAGACTTGTCTTTTTTAACGGTTCGATAATCAACCGATCCCCATCTTTGTGAATAATGGCCTCATTCCCCTCTAATTCAAATTCTTTTGGGATGCGCAATGCTTGGTTCCGTCCATTACGGAACAACCGGACATGTCGTTCTGATTGCATAGTTTTCACCTTTGTTTATTTAAATAACCTGGCATATGTTTCAGCATATGCCAACTGGGTCGCTTTGTAAAGTAAGTTTCATAAAAGGCGGGTGGAGATGATAGGTTGAAGAATGGATATCTTTGTGTCTGCGTCCCCTTGTTGCGATAAAGGAATCACCCTTGACTTTTCACTTTGTTGAGCAGTAAACACCCTTGACTTTTTGCGTTGCGTGGGGGTAGTCTACAATTGTGGCTTGATGCGGACTCTGTGTGAGCATATCTGAAACAAGGGGGGCTATTGCATGCAACGATTGGCGGAAAAACAGATTGCCGGCTGGAGAGATTCGTCGCGGCGTAAGCCCCTTATCATTCGTGGGGCGCGCCAGGTTGGGAAAACGTGGCTAGTGGAAAATGTTCTGGCAAAACAATTTACGAGCTTTGTCAAAATAGATCTGGAAAAACGTCGCGATCTTCATCCTCATTTCGCTGGTAATCTTGAGCCGCAATCGATACTGAGTCATCTGGAATTGACAACTGGTCGAATTATACCCGGCCAGACGCTTCTTTTTTTTGATGAGATTCAGGCCTGTCCGCGAGCATTGATGGCATTACGTTACTTTCATGAAGAGATGCCGGAACTCCATGTGGTAGCAGCCGGTTCATTGCTGGAGTTTGCCTTCGGCAAAATTTCGATTCCTGTGGGTCGCGTTCAGTATCTGTACATGCATCCGATGACATTTTACGAATATCTGCTGGCAATGGACAAAGAGCAGATGGCCGAATATACTCTGAATCGGCCGGATGATGTTGCGGGATCTATCCAGGAAATTATTCTCAGGGAATTGCGCAGCTATTTCTTTGTCGGCGGCATGCCTGAATGTGTCAAGACCTATCGTGACTCTGCCTCCATGCTTGAAACCTTTCAGGTCCAATCAGAAATTTTGGATTCATATCGTGATGATTTTTCCAAATATACCCCCCAGGTGAATACGATCTGCCTGGACGCAGTGTTTTTGAACGTGGCGAAAAGTATTGGCGAGCAATTAAAGTATACCCGTCTCAATGATGGACATTCAAGCCAGATGAATCGCAAGGCCTTTGATCTGCTGGTCAAGGCGAAGGTTGTTCATAAAATTCCGGCCTGTAATCCAAGTGGTTTGCCATTGGGCGCAACAGCCAATCCTAAAAAATTCAAGGCATCCATGCTCGACATAGGTCTTATGCAGAGACTCTGTCAGCTGCCGGTTGAACTGGAATTGCAGCAGGAAAACCTCCTGGCGATGTATCGTGGAAAACTTGCGGAACAATTTGTTGCCCAGGAACTTCTGGCCTGGCACAGCTCGGAGTTATTTTATTGGGCACGAGAGGCCCGTGGCAGCAGTGCCGAGATTGACTTTCTCGTTGTTCGGGACGGAAATATATATCCGGTAGAGGTGAAATCCGGAGCAGGCGGGAGTCTGCGAAGTCTGCATTTGATGCTTGGAAAATACACTCATTGCCCCCAGGGACTGGTTCTGTACAGCGGAACGAGCAAGAAATTACCTGAGCAGAAACTCCAATTCCTGCCACTGTATTGTGTCGCAACAATTGGTGACCAACGACCAGCCGTTGTTTGAGCCAGGGAGAGAGGTGGTGGTAAAGGGCATTCTCATGGTATTGTATAATCCCGTTCCTGTTCCCGTTCGCTGAGCTTGTCGAAGCGTACTTCTTGTTTACCTGGGGGCTCCCTTCGACAGGCTCCCTTCGACAGGCCCCCTTCGACAGGCTCCCTTCGACAGGCTCAGGGAACGGGAACAGGAACGGGAACAGGAACGGGAACGGGAACAGGAACAGGAACGGGAATGGGGACGGGAATGGGAACGGGAACGGGAATGAGAACGGGAATGAGAACGGGGACGGGAATGGGAATGAGGACATTATCCGGGGCACCCCCCCCCCACACCCCGTTCGCTGAGCTTGTCGAAGCGTACTTCTTGTTTACCTGGGGCTCCCTTCGACAAGCTCAGGGAACGGGAACGGGAACGGGAACGGGGATGGGGATGGGGAGCGAGAACGGACCGAGAATTCGGGGGGGCGGTTGGTTTTTGTGTAAAAAGAATCAGGGATGACCTTGCCAAATGAATATTTTACGATAAGATCATGAACTGTGGAAATCCCGTGGCAGGGTGACCGTTGGGCTGCCTCTGGCAGAATGAGAATTGTCACGGGAATGGAGAGGGAGTTGAAGAGGCGCAGGGCAGATCCAGGACGGATCGGACTGAGTGGCTGAATTTTTTTTAGAATCGGATTGGGATTGACCAGGGAGCACAATGTGAGAAGACGCGATACAATCCTGCATGCGTTCGGGCCAATGATGCACTGGTTGGCCGAGTTGCCCGGCTCTGCAAAAAGGGTTGTCCTGGTCGGGGCCGACACCGTTTTCCTGGCCCTGTCATTGTGGGCCGCTGTTGCCTTACGCCTGGAGACCCTCTGGCCTCCCCTGTGGGGGACGTTCTACTGGCTCTTTTTTGCCGTTCCTTTGCTGTCCATTCCTGTCTTTGCCCTGTTGGGCATGTACCGCTCCGTTATCCGTTTTACCAGTCTGAGCGCCCTGTGGGTGAATTGCATCGCGGCCTTCTGCTCTCTGCTGATTTTGGTGGCCCTGCTTTTGCCCTGTGGTTTTAAGGGGTTTCCGCGCTCTGTCCCTGCAATCTATCTGGTCATCACCGTTTTGCTCCTTGGGGGCAGTCGCCTAGGGTTCCGGGCAGTTTATACCCGAGTCGCCGGGGCCAATGGTTCAGGCAGGCGGGTTCTGATCTATGGGGCTGGTTCCTCCGGTAGGCAGATCGGGATTGCCTTTCAGAACGCGTCCGAATTTCAGCCGGTCTGTTTTGTGGATGATGCCAAAGAGCTGCAGGGGCGCAATCTTCTCGGCCTTGCCATTTATCGTCCTCAGGAGGTTAGTCACCTGGTTGCGGAGAAACGGATTGATCTGATTCTCCTGGCCATGCCCTCGGCCACCCGCAAGAGGAAGCGGGAGGTCCTGCAGCTGCTGAAGACGGTCGCGGTGGAGGTCAAGTCTCTTTTTCCTCTGGATGATTTGGTTGCCGGGAATATCGGGATTCAGGATATCCAGGAGATCCGGATTGAGGATCTGCTGGGCCGGGACCCGGTGCCTCCCCGCCTGGAGCTGTTGCAGTCGTGCGTTGCTGGTAAAAGTGTCATGGTCACCGGGGCCGGGGGCTCCATCGGCTCTGAGCTCTGTCGGCAGATCGGCGATAACGGGCCCAGTCGTCTGGTCCTGTTTGAACGCTCTGAGTTTGCTCTTTATACCATTGAGGCTGAACTGCGTGCCCGCTTTGGTGACGGGCTGGAGATTGTACCCGTTCTGGCATCGGTCACACATAAGCGGCGTGTGTTGGCCGTGATCAGGGCCATGGGCGTGCAGACCATCTATCACGCCGCCGCCTATAAACACGTGCCCCTGGTGGAGTACAATCCCATCGAAGGGGTGCGGAACAATATTTATGGAACCCTGAAGGTGGCCGAGGCCGCGCTGGAGGGGGCGGTGGAGACCTTTGTCCTGATCTCCACGGACAAGGCGGTGCGCCCCACCAATGTCATGGGCGCCACCAAGAGGATAGCCGAGCTGGTTCTGCAAGGCCTGGCCGCCAAAGGCAAGGGTGGGCCGGGGACCCGTTTTACCATGGTTCGTTTTGGTAATGTACTGGGTTCTTCGGGCTCGGTGGTCCCCCATTTTCGGGCACAGATTGAGAGTGGCGGTCCGGTGACCGTGACCCATCCGGACATCGTCCGCTATTTCATGACCATCCCCGAGGCTGTGCAGCTGGTGATTCAGGCCGGGGCCATGGGCGCGTTGGGCAATGGCGGAGATGTCTTTGTCCTTGATATGGGCGAGCCGGTGCGCATTGTGGATCTGGCCCGTAACATGATCCATCTCTGCGGCCTGAGCGTGCGTGATATGGAGAACCCCGACGGTGACATCGCCATCGAATACATGGGCCTGCGCCCGGGAGAAAAGCTCTACGAGGAGTTGCTGGTGGGCGATAACGTCGTGGGCACCACCCACCCCATGATCATGCGCGCCGAAGAACGGATGATCCCCTGGGAGCAGCTGAAGACAGTGATCGATGAGCTGGACCAGGCCTGCCACACATTCGGCCAAGCCCATGTACCGAAAATCCTCCTGGATACCGTGGACGGCTACACCCCCCAATGCGGAATCATGGATACCATCTGGAGTAAAAAACAAGGCACAAAAGAGGGGAGCGTTGTTGCGTAAGTGCATTACAATAAATAGATGAAAATTTTTCACGACGCCCCATCGGCGTAACCTGTTGCAAGTATGTGTAAAATGTTATGTTGGCAAAACGTTAATCTTGAAATTTCCAGTTTAAGGTCGATTTACCCTACCGCCTTGAAAAAAATAGTATAGACTCTTTTTGTAAGGAAGTAATTTATCCTTGATCCGGACGTGTAATAATGCGTGTTCCGGACAGAGGAAAAACAGAAAAGGAGTGTGGAAAATGATCCAGAGAATCATGATGTTATGTGTGGCGTTACTTTTTTCTGTGAGTGCGGCTTTTGCTGCGGTGAATGTTAATGTGGCCACCCAGGCCGAGCTTGAGAGTGTCAAAGGAATAGGCCCGGCAAAGGCTGCCGCTATTATTAAACATCGAACCGATGTTGGTGACTTTGAGAGTAAGGGGGATCTGCTCCAGGTCAAAGGAGTTGGGGCAAAACTTCTCGAGAAGATTAGTGATGAGATTGAGGTGAAACCGGCCAGTTAAAAGAGGAGGTGACGGACGTTGTTGCGTGGCGCGTTTTTGTTAATGCACTAATGTAACAACGTCCCTCTTGTTACGAATAGCTAAACAGGGGACGTTGGTACAAAGACAACTTGTTGCGTTTGCTTTGAGCAGGGTGAATGATGCAGGTGGCGAATTACACGATGTAATCCGCACACTCGCTCAATTCCTTCTGGCTGACCATCCGATTGACCGCTGAAGTGGAGATGCCGAGGAAGCGGGCTACTGTCGCACCAGTATAACCAAACTTCCGGACCGCGATTTGACACAATAATTTTCTGGCCCGTACCACGGCCCGTTTTCTGCCTCCGGTACGGATTGCCGTGGCGTCGACACCTTCACCCCCAGCAATTTCGCCTAAAAGATCCGCCAGGTCTTTCTTGCTGACAGACAATCCCAAAGTCTCCCTTTCCTTGTTTGCCGCTTCGGACAAAATCTGCTCAACAAAATCGGTTCCGCCCAGGATACGGGCATCGGATCTGTCAGCTGTTCCCTGGCCACGCCGGGAGACCACCTGCGACCAGTCACCCAGGCTGCGAACCAGCCCTCCGCCCACCAACTCGGGTCGGCTCCCCAGGGCAATACCATCTGCGACAAAACGCTCATAGGCCGTCCGGGTTGTTCCGATGGTCTGGTTAAAATGCGACAAAATAAACTGCTGTTCCTGCCAATCGCGAGCAACCGTTCCCATCAATACAGAATGACCAGACCAGGGATAGTTGTTCAGTGCAGTCAGGCTGTTTACCAGGCCGGCCCGTAATGGATTCAGGTGAATATATCGTGTTAATTCTAGCAGATATGGGTCATCTTCACAGACGATCGACTTGTAGCGATTTTGAAAAAGATGGCCAGCCCGCCGATGCCGTTTGTTGAAATTGACCACATAGCCGGTCAGCAGCCGCCGCATACTTCGGGACAGTGGCTGGAGGCCGGTGCGGGCCAGGATATGAAAATGATTGGGCATAAGAGCCCAAGCGTAGACAATCAGACTTTCCCGCCGGCAGATATCGGCCAGCCGCGCGAGAAAATCTTCCCTGTCGCGCTGATTCCTGAATATATTGGTCCGCTCAATACCCCGCCCCATGATATGGTGAAGAGTACCCGGCGCATCCATCCGTGGTTGTCTTGGCATGTCTCTGATCATATCTCCCATGAGAAAATAAGACAAGTTGTCTTTGTACCAGCGTCCCCTGTTTGTCCCTGTTTGTGGTCTGAATAAAAGATTTTGGATAATTTGTTGTCCTTTTCAATGAACGCTGTATAATTTATATTTTGTTGTTTTTGTAAATGTTGAGGTTCTCAGGATTTGTAGCAATAAAATGCTGTGGGGCTGAGCTTATATCATATCATCGTCTCTCTTTGAGAGAAGGGCGGTGCAAGCTATGACCGAAGGAGTGGTTCATGAAAGTATTGATCAGTGACAATCTGTCCCCGGCCGGGGCCCAGATTTTAAAGGATGCCGGACTTGATGTAGATATTAAGTCAGGACTGGC
>JACNLK010000054.1 GCA_014381505.1 Candidatus Desulfatifera sulfidica
GGGCCGATGCCTGGTTCCGCCATGATGTTGAAGAATTTATTGGTGCGGATGCGGTCTGTGAGGAATGTGGCGGTGCCGACTTTGCCAAAGAAGAAGATATTCTCGATGTCTGGTTTGATTCCGGAACCAGCCATGCGGCAGTCTGTGAGGCTCGCCCCGAGCTGCGTTCGCCGGCTGACTTGTATCTTGAGGGCAGTGACCAGCATCGCGGCTGGTTCCAGAGCTCACTGTTGACCTCTGTGGGCACTCGCGGCTGTGCCCCGTTCAAGGGTGTACTCACCCATGGCTATGTGGTTGACGGTAAAGGCAAAAAAATGTCCAAATCTATTGGTAATGTGGTTGCTCCAATAGAGGTGATTGAAAAATTCGGAGCTGAAATTCTCAGACTCTGGGTGGCCAGTGAGGACTATCGTGATGATGTGAAGGTCTCGGACGAGATCCTGAGTCAGGTGGCTGACAGCTATCGGAAGGTCCGCAATACCATTCGCTATATGCTCAGCAACCTGAATGATTTTAATCCAGAGACTGACCGGGTGTCCCTCGAGGATCTGCCCGAAATCGATCGCTGGGCCCTGGCGCGATATGAGGCCTTAAAAGAACGGATCCTCGGCGCCTATGACCGTTACGAGTTTCATTCCATTCATCAGGGTGTGAATTATTTCTGCGGCGTGACCATGAGCGCCTTTTATCTGGATGTTCTCAAAGACCGCCTCTACTGCTCTGCACCCACCTCGCAGCAGCGCCGAGCCGCCCAGACTGTATTGCATGAAATACTTGATGGCCTGCTTCGTCTGCTCTCTCCAATTTTGAGTGTGACTGCGGCTGAGTCCTGGGAGTTTCTTTATAACCAGGCAGCAGACACCCCTCTGGAGGATAATGTCTTTTTTGCCGATTTTCCGGCTCTGTTTCCCGATCGTCGTCATTCGGAACTGGAGGGGCGTTGGGAAAAACTGTTCGCAGTGCGTTCAGAGATCACTAAAAGCCTGGAAGAGGCTCGTCGCAACAAGGTCATCGGCCATCCCCTGGAGGCCGAAGTCCTGCTGGCGGTTGAGGGTGAATGGCGTGATTTTATTGAGACTGAATGGCAGACTCTCAAGGAAATATCGATCATCTCAGAGCTTTCTGCCTGTGATGATTTTGCCTCACTTGGTCTGGAACCACTGCTCAGTGAAGAGGTGGCTGGTCTGCGGGTTGCTGTGCGTCCGGCAGAGGGAAATAAGTGTGAGCGTTGCTGGACCCGTTCACTGAGCGTGGGGCAGGATACTGTCCATCCGAAAATTTGCAGTCGTTGTTCAGCGGTTGTGGCTGAACTCAGTGCGTGAGTCTGATGCGTTTTATGCTCCTGGCCGCTTTGGTTGTTGGTCTCGATCAACTGAGTAAACTCTGGATCTTGAAGAATTTTGTCCTCTATGAGTCTCAGGTGGTGATCCCGGAATTTTTCAATCTGACCCTGGTCATGAACCGTGGTGCAGCTTTTGGTTTCCTGGCCGGGGTGGAATCGGCCTGGCGCCATTATTTTTTTCTCATTCTTGGTTCTGTGGCGTTAATCATCCTCGTGATTGCCTGGATTCGTATTCGGCACGTTCAGGCTCTTTATGGTACGGCCCTGCCATTGATTGCCGGCGGTGCGTTGGGGAATATGATTGACCGGCTCCAGCATGGGGCGGTGGTTGATTTCTTCGATGTCTATGTTGGCAGTTATCACTGGCCGGCTTTTAATATTGCTGACTCGGCCATCTTTGTGGGTGTGTTTTTATTTCTCATTGGCAATGTCCTGGAATCCCGGGCCGAGAAAAAAGCCCTGAAAATGCCCTGAACTGTCATGGGCCGTATTTTGACAAGGTTGCAGTAAAAACGTATCTGGTTTTGTAACTATTCAGCCTGACGCCTGAAATGAATATAACACCTGTTTTTTTATAATCTGTATTTCCCAGAGGAACAATTGATGACAACAGCAATTCTTTTTCCTGGCCAGGGTTCTCAATATTTAGGTATGGGACAGGCTTTCATTGAGAGTGATCCCAAGTGTGCAGCAGTCATGGACTTGGCCGAATCGGTCTGTGATTTTCCTTTGCGCCAGCTCTGCCTTGAAGGCCCAATGGAAGAGTTGACCCGGGCCGTGCATCTGCAACCAGCCATTACAGTGACCAATCTGATCTGCTGGCAGGCCTTAACCGCTCATTGGCATGGCTCAGCGGCCTGTTTTGCCGGGCATAGCCTCGGTGAATACTCTGCCCTGGCTGCTGCCGGAGTATTGAGTATTGAGGATACCATTCGCCTGGTAACCCGCCGTGGTGCTTTGATGGAGCGGGAAGGCCAGGCAAACCCTGGAGCCATGCACGCCTTGCTTGGCCTGACCATGGATCAGGTGGAAGGGGTGATTGAGGAATGCAAGGACGCAGGTATCGTCACGGCGGCTAACCATAATACCGAGACTCAGATTGTAATATCGGGTGAGGCGGCAGCCCTCGCTGCTGTGGGTGAGAAGGCCCGTGCTCTGGGGGCCAAGGTGATCCCTCTACCGGTCAGTGTCGCCAATCATAGTCCCCTGGTGGCAGGAGCTGTGCCTGATTTCTCAGAATTTATGGCCACTGTTGATTTTCAGCCCCCTGCTACCCCGGTGATGTTTAATGTGTCGTCCATGCTTGAGCAGGATCCGACGAAGATCCGTGAGATGATGGCCGGGCAGATTGCCTCTCGGGTTCGCTGGTTTGAGATAATCCAGCGCATGCTGGCCGATGGAGTGGACACCTTTATTGAGGTGGGACCAAAAACTGTGCTCTCCGGTATGATCCGTAAAATTGCCCCCAAGGGCAGCTGTCGTGCCATGCAGGTTGACAGCCCTGAAACTCTTGCCAAGTGCCTTGAAAAACTGGCCTGATTCTCCAGATCCGGCCATTGTTATCGGTTGCTGTTTTGCGGCAGCTGGTGACAGTGGCCTTTTTTATTTTGTGTTTATATGAACGTCCAACAGATCAGTGAACAGATAATAGGCGGCCTTCTGCTCAATCGTGAACAGGCCCGGGAGCTGGCTCGGGAGGCTGTCACTGAAGAGTTGTTGCAGGCGGCTGACACTGTGCGTCTGCATTTTCACGGTCAGCGTTTTGATCTCTGTTCCATTATTAACGCCCGTTCAGGTCGTTGTTCTGAGGATTGTCGTTATTGCGCACAATCCGCCCGTTATCAAACGGAGATTACCGAGTACGACTGCATCCCTTTAACCGAGGCCCTGGCCCAGGCACGAGCGTTGGATGCATGCAAAGTTAAAAGACTGTCGCTGGTCACTGCCGGTCATTCTCTCAGCAGGGAACAGCTTGAGGAACAGGGTCAGATTTATCAGGAACTGGCACAGGTCACAGGACTTCTCTTTTGCGCCTCCATGGGTTTCCTGACCCCCGGGAAAGCTCAACGCTTGCGTGAGTTCGGGGTCGTCCGCTACCATTGTAATCTTGAGTCCTGTCGCGAGTTTTTTCCCCGTATCTGCACAACCCACAGCTGGGAAGACAAAGTACGCACGCTGGAGGTTGCCAGAGCGGCAGGGCTTGAGCTGTGCTCCGGTGGCATCATCGGTATGGGTGAGACTGTGGAACATCGTCTGGAGCTCGCCTTGGAGCTGCGTGAATTGGATGTTCTCTCCATTCCCATAAATATTCTCACACCCATTCCGGGTACTCCACTGGCCGACCTGCAGCCTTTGACACCCGATGAAGTCTTCCGCTGTCTGGCCCTTTTTCGATTGATTAACCCTCTGGCCGTGATTCGTCTGGCGGGCGGGCGGGATCAATTAGGGACAGATCAGTACAGTTGTTTTGTCAGCGGGGCGAACGGGGCAATAGTCGGTGATTATCTGACCACGTCGGGGAGCAGTCTGTCCCAGGACATTGCCGTCCTGTCGGCCCTGGAATTTGATTTGCGTCGCGATTGAGGGAAGTATGACAAATCGTTATCGGGATCAGCTCAACGACTTGGAGGACCTCGGTCGTCTCCGCGTCCTCAGGACATTGAGTGACCGGCGTGGCTGTCGAGTGCGTTACAAGGGGCAGGAGCTTCTGAATCTGAGCTCCAATGATTATTTGGGGTTGGCCGGTGATCATGATCTTCTGCACCGTTTTTACGCTGACCTTGACTCTGCAGGACAGGAATTGATCGAACAGTATGGCCTTGGTGCCACGGCCTCTCGTCTGCTGGGTGGTGACTGCATGATGGCCCAGGATCTGGAACTGGATCTGGCTGTCGCTTATGCCAAGGAGGCGGCCCTGCTCTTTAATTCCGGTTATCATGCGAACATCGGTATCCTGCCGGCTCTCTATGGCCGGGGAGACCTGATTCTCTCGGACAAGTTGAATCACGCCTCCATTCATGATGGCCTTCGTCTCAGTCGGGCCGAATATAAACGCTTCAATCACGGTGATCACGAGCAGTTGCGAGCTTTACTGGTTAAGGCGCGCGGGCGTTATCAGCGGGTGGTGATTGTGAGCGAGTCGGTGTTCAGCATGGACGGTGATGTTGCAGATATCAGGGGCCTGGTCGCGCTGAAACAGGAGTTTTCTGCAGATCTCTATCTCGACGAGGCCCATGCCTTAGGTCTGTATGGCGGACAGGGGTTGGGACAGGCTGAGGCCCAAGGGGTATTGGATGAAGTCGATTTACTGGTGGGGACCTTTGGGAAGGCCATGGCCTCCATGGGGGCCTATGTGGTTTGTCGCCGGGAGATTCGTGATTATCTCATCAATCACAGTCGTTCTCTGATCTTTACTACGGCATTGCCACCGGTGATTCTGCATTGGAATCGTTTTGTCTTTCACCATCAACTGAGCCTTGCTCCTCAAAGAAAATGGCTGCAGGACTTGTCAGATCGTTTTCGCAATGAGTTATCAGCCCTTAATATCCCAACTGCCGGCAGCACCAATATTATACCTGTGTTGATTGGCCGGGATGCCGAGGCCGTCCGTCTGGCAGAGTTGATGCGAGAAAAGGGATTTTTGGTTTTACCGGTCAGGCCGCCCGCCGTGCCCGAGGGAACGGCCCGGTTTCGCTTGTCGCTCACCGCGGATATGCAGTGGTCGGATCTTGTACCATTTCTCGATGTGCTGGTACACGAGCTGGATGTGATAACAGGGGCAACCCATGCGCAGTGAGTGGCTGCATCGACATAACGCACCGATTCTGTTTGTTTTCTTCAATGGCTGGTCCATGGACTGCAGGCCCTTGGCTCCATTGGCGGCCCAAAACTGTGATGTCCTGGTTGTCTCTGACTATCGAAATCTTGATCTTGACTGGGATCTTGCCGGTTTTTCCGCGAGTTATGATCGGACGGTTGTGATTGCCTGGTCCATGGGCGTCTGGGCGGCGCAAAAGGTGCTGGTTGAACAGAAGAGTCTGTTCCATTCTGCTTTGGCTGTTAATGGCACCCTGTGCCCCCTTCATGATCATTTTGGCATTCCCCCAGCGATCTTTGCGGCCACCCGGCAACAGTTTGATGAGACGGCCCGGTTGAAATTCTACCGTCGCATGTGCCGCAAAAAAGAAATTCTCAGTACGTTTGTGGCCCATCAACCTGTTCGTACTCTGGATGATCAATTGGCAGAGCTGATTGTTTTGGAAAGTCTAGTGGATTGTCATCCCGTGGAAGGATCTATTTATGATCGTGTTCTGATTAGCGATCAGGATTACATCATGCCCACAGAGAATCAGCGGGCCTTCTGGCAGAATGGACAGGGACGGCTGGTGCAGGAAATCGCAGCGCCCCATTTCCCCTTTTACCGCTGGGCAAGTTGGGAAGAGCTGTTGACTGAGACTGGCGGCGTCAATCATGCCTGATCAACTGGATAAGGGACGGATCAGACGGTCATTTCAACGGAGCCGGGCGACCTATGATGAACATGCCACAATTCAGCAGCAGGCTGGTGTTCATCTCCTGAAGCTCCTTGGCCGCTGTGCGCCGGTCAGCGTTGAGCGGTGTTTGGAGATCGGATGCTGCACCGGAGTCCTGAGTGAACTCTTTTGCAGTCAGTTCCAGCCTGAGGCCTTGTTTCTCAACGATCTGGTTGACGAGTTCGTCGCCGAGGTCCCCAGCCGTCTGCCTGAGAACTCGCGCACCAGAGCCTGGTCACTCCCTGGTGACATTGAGCAGGTTCCATTGCCGGAGGATCTCAGCCTGGTTCTCTCCAGTTCCACATTCCAATGGCTCGTTGATTTACCCTTGATGCTCACCAGATTGGCTGAGTCCCTCCGGCCGGGGGGACTGCTTGCTGTCTCTCTTTTCGGTCCGGGAACCCTGTCTGAGTTCAGTTCATTGACCAATGTGGGGCTGAATTATCGTTCCAAAGAAGCAATCAGCCAGCTGCTTGAGCGGGATTTTGTGATCGAGGCCCAGGAGTCGCAGATTGCGCAAAGCTTTTTTAGCCATCCTCGTGCAGTGCTTGAACATCTGCGGGCGACGGGAGTGGGGGGGGTGACCGATTTTCGTTGGACCAAAGATCGACTGAGAGAGTTTGAGCGTGATTATCAGAGTCTCTTTGGGACGCCTGAAGGAGTGCCGGTGACATATGCGACTTTGTACTTTGTCGCCCGGCGCTTGTAATCCAGAGGGGTAAAAGAATGATTCCACCTGTTCTCTGCATCACCGGTATTGATACCGATATCGGCAAGACGATTGTCACTGGCCTGCTGGCCCGATATCTCCACACCAAGGGTCTGCGGGTGATGACACAGAAGCTGGTTCAGACCGGATGTGTTGGCGTGGCCGAAGATATCCTCACCCATCGAACAATCATGGGGTTGGAACCGGGGGTGGAAGATACCAGTGGTTTGACCTGTCCCTATGTCTTTCCCACCGCTTGTTCACCGCACCTGGCCGCTGAGATTGAAGGGGTGATCATTGATTCGACTGTGATTGATTGTGCGACTCAGGCCCTTGTGGATCGTTATGAAACGGTTCTGGTTGAGGGGGCAGGGGGGCTTCTGGTCCCATTGAACCGAGAGTTGATGCTGCTCGACTATCTGGCGCAGAAGGGCTGGCCTCTGGTACTGGTCAGCAGCCCTCGTCTGGGATCCATAAACCACACCCTGGCTGCCCTGGAACTGGCAGACAGTCGAGGGCTTACCGTCCTGGGCATTGTCTATAATCGTTTCCAGGAAGGTGATCCTCGGATCGTTGCGGATTCGGCCCATGTTTTTCGCCGTGCGCTCAGGCAGCATGGATTTAATGAGTGCGTCCTTGACCTCTTTGGTTTGGATGTCTATGGTTCAGATACTAACTTTCCTGAGTTTGACTGCCTGTTTACGGCTGCTGCTCAGTGTACATAATTTGAGGGTGTGAGCATGTTAAATGAGAAAATTCCCATCTGTCTCAGCTGTCGTTTTTTCCGTCTGGAAGATGTCCATTCCGGCCTCTGCCGGGTGGATCGCAGTCTGGAGCAATATCCCATGAAATTAAAGGATGAAAGTTGCAGCCAATGGCAGGAATGTGGACAGCAATATTATATCCGCACCGGCTGGATCAAAAGTCAGCTGGCCAAGGAACAACCAGATCAGGCCGAGTAACTCTTGGCGGGAGTGCGTGATGCAGGTTGATTTGGCTGACAGGCTTCATTTTTTGGCTCGAGTGCAGAATTGCTCCCGGCGGAAGCTGCTTGTGTGGGCGGCTTGTGCAGGGATACTGTATCCGCTGCGACCGTTGACTGCATTTGCTCAGGGTGGCATTGGCTACCCCCAGACAGTGCAAGTATTGCGCGAGGGATTCCTCTCGGAGACTGCGGCCCACAACCGTTACCTTGAGTATATGACTCGGGCCCTGGCTGAGGATTATGGCAACATCGCCTATCTCTTCTCTTCTTTTGCCCGTTCTGAGGCTATTCATGCACGAAATTACAGTCGGGTTCTACAGATATTAGGAGTTGACTGTACCTTGGTGCAAGGCGAGTTTGACATCGGGGACACCCGTTCCAATCTCAAACAGGCCGCGGCAAGGGAATTGGAAAAAATTGAGTCTGTTTATCCTGCTTACATCAGTCGTCTTGAGGAAGAACAGTTTGCCCAGGCATTGCTTCATTGCCGCTATGCCTGGGATGCGCACCGGCAGCACAAGGATAAGTTGACCCAGATTATGAATTATTCCGGATTCTTCATGGGCGCGGTGATCAGGAAGCTTGAAGATATTGATTTTGATTTTTTTGTCTGTCAGGTCTGTGGTTCAACCCTTGACGGACAGCCCCAAGGCGATTGTCCGATTTGTGGATCATCTGTTGATAATTACAACAATATAGAGCGACCACAGCCGACGTATGCCTCGATTAAATACAACCATAGCGAAAAGGAGTAATATAATATGACAGTAGGAAAAACTGCAGTGATTCGAAGCTTAGAAGACGTGGCCGCAAATGTTGTCCCGGCTGGGACAGGTACCTCAATTCAGGTCCTGATTGGTGCTGATGTCGCTCCAAACTTTGCCATGCGTTGTTTTACCATTGAGCCTGGTGGCGGCGTTCCCGCTCATACCAATACGGTGGAGCACGAGCAGTATGTGATATCTGGTCGTGGGAATATCTGCATCGGTGATCAGGAATCCCAGGTCTCAGCTGGCGATGTGGTTTTTATCCCGGCCGGGGTTCCGCATTGGTACAACTGTGCTGGTGATGAGCCTTTTAAATTCCTCTGCCTGATCCCCAATGAGCAAGACACGATCACCTTTATGGCTGAGGGCTGATGGGTCTAGAGATTGAGCGCCGTTTTCTGGTGGTGGATGAATCGTGGCAGGGCCTGGCCCCGGGACGATTCATCTGCCAGGGCTACCTGAGTGTTGATCCCGAGCGGGTGGTTCGGATCAGGATTGTAGAAGAGAGCGCCTTTTTGACCATCAAGGGAAAGGGAGACGGGGTTGCCCGACCAGAATTCGAATATCCGCTGTCGCTGGATGATGGCCGTGAACTCCTTGCTCTCTGTGGTGGATTGTTGGTGGAAAAGATGCGTTACCGCATCGAATTCGGCGGCTTTGTCTGGGATCTTGATGTGTTTTCTGGTGCCAATTCAGGTTTGGTTATGGCTGAGATTGAGTTGGAACAGGCCGACCAGGAATTTCCCCGTCCGCCCTGGGTTGGACTCGAGGTGACCGCTGATCATTGCTATTGTAATGTCAATCTAGCACTGCACCCCTGGTCGAGTTGGATCGCCAAGGGCTAGGGGCAGGTTTTCTCTTGCCGTTTGTCTGATTTTTTCTTTGTTTCAATTGCCCCGGTATGGGTGTTTACCTGAAGGATAGTGAAAGAGCAGGGTAGAGCCCTGTTTGTGAACCCGGAGGCCACTGGTGAGGTGGGCCTGGCCGTGGGGCTCCGGGCGCATGGCCAGTTCACGCAGTTGTTCGATCTGGCGGAACTGGGGACGAGCCTGCATCTGCCAGCAAACCTTTTCCAGGACCCGGCGCTGGAGGGCTGGAGGGCTGGCCAGGAAGGGCTGGAGGTTCAGAGTGAGTGGTGTGATGGGCCCGGCGATCTCTTCCTCACTGGTTGTACTGCAGCCGACCTGCGCTTCATAGGCTGTCTGGGCCATTTGTTCCAGAATATCCTCCTCATCGTTGAGGATTGCCGCGGTCTGGATCAGGGTCTGATCGATTCCCGGATTGTAATCAGTACGCAGTCTGGGAAGGAGGTCGAGGCGGACACGGTTCCTGAGCAGATTCTGATCAAGATTAGAGCTGTCCTGGCTCCAGGGAATACCCTCCTCCAGAAGATAGTGAATAAGTTCTTCCTTGCATTCCCCCAGGAGCGGTCGGATGATTCTTCCCTGCCGATAATTCATTCCTGACAAACCCTTGCGGCCGCTTCCCCGGAGCAGACGAATAAGAACCTCCTCTGCTTGATCGTTGGCGGTGTGTGCCAGAGCGATAGCTGCTGCCCCCTTTTGCAGACAGATTTCTTCCAATTGCTGATGCCTGAGTTCACGGGCCGCCGCTTCAAGGGAACATTTTTGCTTTCTACGCAATCCGTTGACATCAACACAGCAGGTTTGGTGCTCCACTGCCAGTGTGTTGCACAGATTTTTGACCTGTTTAATTTCCTGGGGAGTCTCGTCTGGGCGCAGGCCGTGGTCAATGGTGACCGTCGTCAGTTGATCGGGGGGATGAACAGCGGCCAGAAGGTGGAGCAGGGCCATGGAGTCGGGGCCGCCGGAGACTCCGATGATCAGATGGTCACTCTGCCTTAAAAGTTTTTTCTTTTCGAGGATCAGACTGAGGCGGCGGCGGAGAAGTGGACCCATGCGCGACTTTGCCTGCCTGTTGTTGATTTGCTTAACCATGGTCCATCATAGCCAAATCACCGGCAAAAAAAAAGGGTCTTGACGTTTTCCGCCAAGACCCTTTGTGTGCTGTTGTGGATTGTCCGGTTACTCTTTGAGCGCGTTTAACACATTCTGGAGAGAGCTCTTGGCATCGCCGAAGAGCATCATGGTGTTGTCCATGAAGAACAGTTCGTTTTCTATTCCGGCAAAGCCCACGTTCATGGAGCGTTTCAGGACGATCACGGTGCGTGATTTTTCCACATCAAGGACCGGCATGCCGTAGATTGGACTGCCGGGGTTTGTTTTGGCAGCCGGGTTGACAACATCGTTGGCGCCAATGACCAGAACCACATCAGTATTGGAAAAGTCGTCATTAATGTCTTCCATGGCGTAGAGCTGGTCATAGGAGACATCGGCCTCAGCCAGGAGAACGTTCATGTGTCCAGGCATACGGCCGGCCACCGAGTGGATCGCGTAACGGACATCGAGCCCCTCTTCGCTCAGAAAGTCTCCAATTTCGCGGGTGACATGCTGGGCCTGGGCTGCGGCCATGCCGTAACCAGGTACAATGATCAGGCTGCTGGCGTTTTCAAGAACCATGGCCACCTCATCCACCTCAAAGCCTTTCATGGTTCCGGTCGGTCCTTCCCCGGCAACCGTGGATTCATCGACCTTGCCAAAGGCACCAAACAGGACATTGGCCAGTGAACGGTTCATCGCATCGCACATGATTTTGGTGAGAAACAGGCCTGAGGCTCCGACCAGAGAGCCAACAATGATCAGGGCGTTGTTGTTCAGTGCAAAACCAGTCATGGAGACGGCAACACCCGAGTAGGAGTTCAGCAGTGAAACAATGACCGGCATGTCGGCCCCGCCAATGGGGATAACTGCCAGTACACCGAGCGCCAGGGCGAGGATGATGATGGCAAAGAAGGCGAATGCATTGTCCGGGTTCTGGAAAACCATCCAGGACAGAAGGACGGTGAGTGTCAGAATGGCTGCGTTGACCACCTGCTGCCCGGGGTAGGTAATGGGTCGGGTGGAGACAATTCCCTGAAGCTTGCCAAAGGCAATGAGTGACCCGGTGAAAGTCAGGCCGCCGATGATGATTGAAAGAAGCAGCGTGAGAAGGGTGAAGGATTCAAATCCACTGGTGGTTCCCTGAAACTCGGACAGGGCAACCAGTGCCGAGGCGGCGCCACCGCAACCGTTGAACAGAGCTACCATTTCGGGCATGGAGGTCATTTCAACTTTAATTGCGGCATATCCACCGATGGCAGCGCCAATAGCGATAGCAATAATGATCAGGGTGAATCCACTGATCTCGGGGCTTGCCAGGGTCGCGGCAATGGCAACTCCCATTCCGCTCATGGAAAGCTTGTTGCCGAGCTTGGCCGTGGCCGGTGAACTTAGGTTTTTGATGCCGAGCATAAAGAGGCTGGCAGAGATGAGATAGATCAGATTGATAATGTGGATAGACATGGTTCAGCTCACTTGTGCATATGGGAACGGTTCATGCCGGTGCAGTCAGCAGCGGCTGTGAAAAAAGATTTATTGGAACTCCTTATTCTTTTTTCTTCCGTGTCTTCTTTTTGAACATCTGCAGCATTCGGTCTGTGACCATGTATCCGCCGACCACATTGATACTTGCAAAGATGACCGCCAGAAAGCCGATGATTGAAACGGAGTTCAGACTCTCCGGTCGACCAGTGGCCAGCAGGGCACCAAGGATGGCGATGCCGGAGATGGCATTTGAGGCTGACATCAGCGGGGTGTGCAGGGTTTGAGGAACCCTTGAGATCAGTTCGGCTCCGGCAAAGCAGGCCAGGACAAAGATGGTGAGTCCGACGATAATTGTTCCGGTATCCATTGTTGTATCTCCTTAAGCGTCCATGAGTTTTTTGGTCAGCTCGTGGACCACGGCCCCGTCTCGGGTGACCAGTGAACCGCTGGTTATTTCGTCATCCATATCCATCTTGAACCCGTTTTCGTCACAGAGATGGAAAAGGAATTTCTCAACGTTTTTCGAAAACATCTGGCTGGCATGGAAGGACATGGTTGAGGGCAGATTGGAATGTCCAATAATTGTTACTCCGTTTACAATGATCGTTTCACCGGGTTGTGTCAGGGCGCAGTTACCGCCCATCTCAGCGGCGATATCGACGATGATCGATCCCGGCTTCATGCTCTTGACCTGTTCTTCACTGATGAGAATTGGTGCCTTTCGTCCCGGGATCAATGCGGTGGGAATGACCACATCGGATTTGGCGATGTGCTTGGATATTAATTCACCCTGCTTTTTCTTGTATTCGTCCGACATCTCTTTGGCGTAACCACCACTGCCTGAGCCGTCTTCCTGAATTGGTACCTCAATAAATTTGGCACCCACAGAGTGAACCTGTTCTTTGACTTCAGGTCGGACATCAAAGGCCTCGACAACACCACCGAGTCGTTTAGCTGTGGAGCAGGCCATGAGTCCGGCCACGCCGGCCCCAAGGACCAGGACCTTGGCAGGGGCAACGGTGCCGGCAGCTGTCATAAGCATTGGAAAAAACTTGTTGATGGTGTCAGCGGCCATGAGAACCGATTTGTAACCGGCGATGGTGCTCATGGAACTGAGGACGTCCATGGCCTGGGCGAGAGAGGTACGGGGAATCACGTCAAGACCGAAGGATGTGATCTTTTTCTCGCTGAGAAGTTTGACCAGGTCGTGGCGCATAACTGATTGCAGAACTGCTATCAGCGTCGAGCCGTCCTTGAGCATGGCAGCCTCATCCAAAGTCGGGGGCCGGACCTTGACCACACAGTCGGCCTGGTTCATAAGTTCCTGGGCCGTGGCGAGAATGGTCGCGCCTTTATCTTGATAGTCCTGGTCGCTGTGTCCTGCGGCAAGCCCTGCGCCCGATTCGATCAGGACATCAAAGCCATTTTTGTTGAGCCTCTTAATGGAGTCAGGAATGACAGCGACCCGGTTCTCTCCTTCTTCGATTTCTTTCAGAACGGCGAGTTTCATGGTATGGGCCTCATGTGTGCTGGGTGAAACAGATGGGGTGCAATCCTGTGCAGCGCCCGGAAAGCCGGATTGTGAGTCCGGTGGGGCGACGAGGTTGGATTGCCTCATGATTGAATACGCAATTTAACTTACGGCAAATAAAAAAGTTGGTCAAGCGTTCAGTCTTTGTTTTTGAGAAAAAAACAGGGCCAAAATCCATGACTTGCGACGCGGGGAGGGCAAGAAACTGTACCTCTTCTTGTATGTGTTATCCGGAGTGGGTTGTACTGGTCGTATGGGGTGAGGAAGCGTTTTTTGAAGTGCTGGGAAGAGTGACCCGAAAGCTTGTTCCTTCCCCGGGCTGAGATTGCACAGCAATAGAGCCGTTAAGATTTGTGACCGCTTTGTGGACGATGGCCAGTCCGATTCCGGTTCCTTTGTATCGCGGGTCAGGGTTGATGCGTTCAAAGATATTGAAGATTTTCTGATGGAACTGTTCCGGGATGCCGATTCCATTGTCATGAATAATAAAAGTGATCTGGCCTGGGCTGGGTGCCTGCCAGCTGATGTCGACCTCCCTGGGTGAGGATTCATTGAAGGTGATCGCGTTTTCCAGCAGGTTTTGAAAGATCTGCTGGAGCAGGAGGGGGTCGGAGCTCATTTCCGGCCATTGCCCGGGAAGGTTTATCTTGAGATTATTCTGGTCATTGAAAGAACTGATGATCCTCTGGAGGAGCAGAGACAGGTCAATGGCGGTTGAATCAATATTATTCCGCTTGATCTTGGCATAGAGCAGCAGGTCATGAACCAGCTGTGAGGATTCTTGGGAGGCGGAGAGAAGTTGGTCAAGATAGAGCTGCTGTTCCTTGCTGACCACGTTTTCCAGATCTTCCTTCAGGAAACGACAGTAATTGCCAATGGCCCGTAGCGGGGCCTTGAGATCATGGGCAACCACGTAGTTGAACTCGGTCAGCTCCTGGTTCACTTGGCGAAGTTCCAGGTCGACCAATTTTCTCTCGGTGATATCGGCGGCCAGGCCGGTGGTCAATACGGAGCCGTCCTGTTGTCTGTTGTGTGAAAACTTGTCATTAATCCAGTGAATTGATCCGTTCGGCTGGATGATTCGGTATTCAATTTCTCCTGCTTTCTGAATGTGCTTCGGGAAGAGGGTTTGTCGCACCCGATCGCGATCGTCCGGGTGGATTGTTGAAAAAAAGAGATCGTGATTCTGGTAAAGTTCTTCTGGGTCACGGCCCCAGATGGTGGCAGAGGCCGGGCTGACATAGAGCAAGGTGTTGTTTGTGGAGCTGTGCATCCAGAAAACTGCGTCTATGGTGTCGGCCAGCTGTTGAAAGCGCTGTTCACTCCGGGCCAGAATTTTGTGCTGTTCGTCTAATTCACGGAAGAGGGTTTTGGTTGGTTGTTTGAGGCTGGTTTCCACCAGGGCCACATATACGAGGTAGAATGAGATAAGTTTGAAGAAATGGCCGGTGAGGTTGGAGAGTCCGTAGACACTGACATAAAAGGTGAAAGAGAGTTCGGCCAGCATGGTTGTGATGATAGCTGCGCTCAGGAGCCTGAGGACTTTGGGGTGAAAGGCATCACGTTGCCGCTGCAGGCCGAACAGTGCTATCCCCAGGATGAGGATGGTCAGGTATTCGCTGTTCTTCTTAAACGGTGTCAGTCCGCTTCCCTCTATGAAACAGTCGGGGAAGATGGGCCAGACAAAGATGGTGGCCAGGAGCAAGGCCGAGAGCAGTGTGTAGGCACCAAAAACCATCCCGGGGTGAATCCGGCGGCTGATAAGAGTGGTGACGGCCAGCAGGGAGACGCTTTCAAGCAATC
Organism: Candidatus Desulfatifera sulfidica; assembly: GCA_014381505.1. Lineage (GTDB taxonomy): Bacteria > Desulfobacterota > Desulfobulbia > Desulfobulbales > Desulfocapsaceae > Desulfatifera > Desulfatifera sulfidica. The sequence goes on from JACNLK010000054.1 coordinate 15,113, forward strand.
TGCCCGCAATCCACAGTTGGGTGGGAAGGTTGGCCCCGCTGTCGGGAAAAACACCTAATCCCTTATAAGCTAAGGTGTGCAGGGTATCTATGCCGCCTATAAAAAGATAGGCAATGCCAAGAAAGACGAGGAACGAATTGGTGGCCAAATGCCGTGTGTTCCAGGCGATGATAAAGATGCAGCCGGTAACGGTGATGGAAAAAATCTCAACCAGACTGTGAAAGAGAAGGAAGTTGGCCCGGGAGGTGAGAATGAGGCCACCGAAGATGAGAGCAAAGATCAACCCGCGTTGTGCGCCTGTGCTTTTGTGTCCGGGGTTCATGACAGCTCTCGTCGTTCCAGTTGGCTGAGAAGACGGGTGTGAATGTTGTCAAAGCCACCATTGGAGAAGATGGCCGCGACATCTCCGGGTTTGAGGCATTGATCGAGTTCGGCCAGGATGGCATTGGTGTCGGGGAAAGAGGTGGCATCGATGCCGCGTTTTCTGAGGTCACTGCTCAGTTGAGCTGAGGAGAATTGTTCTTCAGGGGCGATGTTGTCCAGGGGAAGAGGCTCGCGGATCAGGGCCATGTCTGCGGCGTCAAAGGCGTTTACGTAGTCCTGCTGGAAAATGGATCTGCGCGAGGAGTTGGTGCGCGGTTCAAAAATACAGATCAGGCGGTTACCCGGATAGGCTGCTCGGAGGGCGGAGAGTGTCTCGCGGACAGCGGTGGGGTGGTGGGCAAAATCGTCGATGACCGTGACTCCAGCAGCTTTTCCTCGTACCTCCTGGCGACGTTTGACACCTGAAAAGTTGCTGAGGCCAGTGTTGATCTCGGCTTGGCTGAGTCCGAGATGGTGAAGGGCTGCGGTCACAGCCAGGGCATTAAGACAGTTGTGGCGGCCGGGGAGGGCAACTTGCATCCGGTCCCATTCAAGGGCCTTTTCCCCGTTGTTTTCTTCCCGGTGATGGATGGAAAAGCGACTGTACTGCTCATGAATCGAGAGGTCACTGAGGCGCCAGTGCATGTCCGTGCCAAGGCCGTAGCCCTGGATCTCGCAAGGTGCTTCACTGACCACTTCTGCCACATTGGCATCGTCGAGGTGGGCGATGATCAGACCATCCTTGGGCATGAGTGCCACGAACTTGCGGAACGAGTCTTTAATGGCTTCCAGATCAGCAAAGATATCGGCGTGGTCAAATTCAAGGGAGGTGATAATGGCGACCTGCGGCTGGTAATGGAGAAACTTTGATCCCTTGTCAAAAAAGGCGGTGTCGTACTCGTCGCCCTCGACCACGAAGTCCGGGCCTTCTCCAATGTGAAAATTAGCCCCAAACTCCTGGACAATACCGCCAATCAGGCAGGATGGATCTTTCTTGGCCCCATAGAGGCAGGAGGCCAGCAGGGAGGAAGTGGTGGTCTTGCCATGGGTTCCGGCTACCACCAGAGACCTGCGTTTGTTGAGAAAGAAATGGCCAAGGGCCTGAGGCATGGATAAATAGGGCAGGCCCAGTCTGGCCAGGGCCTGGGCCTCAGGATTACTTTGTCTGATCACGTTGCCGACGATGACCAGGTCAGGCTGTGGTTCAAGATTGATCTCGCTGTACCCATTCATTACCGGGATGTTCTGGGCGGCCAGGAAGTCGGACATGGGCGGGTAGACCTGCAGGTCAGACCCGCTGATTTGGTAACCGCTCTGTTTGAGCATGCCGGCCATGGCTGCCATGCCGGTGCCGCCAATGCCCATGATGTGAATATGATGGATGCGGCGCGGTGCCTGGTTCATGGCTGGGTCGAGAGCGTTCATCTTTTTAGAATGGTTTCTTTGATGGTGTTGTGGATTTGTGGAAAGGTTTCGTTAAAGGTGGTTGGAGTTATCCGGCCCACTTCAATGAACTTGATTGCGATCTCCTTGCTGATCTTGAGCAGGGTCTCGTCGCTGATGGTTGGAGTCTGACTTGACTGTGTTTCATGTTTGCTCATAGTGGGCGCCGTTTGCAGGTGAAGGTTTTTATAAGACGGGCAGGTGTTGGTGGTGATCAATATGGCTGGTCTGGTTTGTCGTGTGGGTAAAATCAGCTGGAATTGTACGGGAAAAGATAACAGGCCCTCTGCCACTGGAAGAAGGCCAATTCGTCATAAGCGGCAGAGGGCTGTCCCGATCAGGAATAACGGTCAAGCCATCCCCATGGATTTTTAATATTATCTCAACTGTAACAGGTTTTCCATGTCAATCTGACTGGCGTAGCTCAGCAACTCATCGCGGCTCATGTCATTTCCCTCAAGAGTGATCAGGAAGAGTTGGTCGGCCATGATGTGAATTGTGCCGTTGTTGCCCTCATGGGAGACCACTGCCCGTTGGCCGTGGATCAGTTCGAGTGTTTTGTTGGCGGTGGTGAAAATTGAGTTACCAAAGAGCATGATCATTGACTGCAGCATGGGGGAGTCAGTGAGGATTGTTATTTTGAGTGAGCTGTCACCGCGGCGATAGAGGCGTTCGGCGCTCAGGCCGCCGTTAAAGACAGCCCCGCCCAGGTTTTTACTGATTACTTCGCGGGCTGTCCAGCCCTCTTGGGGGGCGGGCAGGGTTTTGCCTATGGCCTCTCCCTTCTGCTGGCGGATGAGCTGTCCGGCGTAGGCCAGACTGTCGGCGGCAGATGAATAGTGTTGATCGGCGTATTCTTGCAATGCCTGGTCTATGGTCACGAGTACCGGGTCCACGCGCTGTGCAGCCGTGAGAGGCAGAGGGAAGAAAAAAATCAGAGCGAGCAGGGTGCGGACGATCAGGTTTGGCATGAGGGCTCCTGAGTGTTGACGTGTTTGTCTGTCTGTTGGGTGTGTGGTGGTTGCCGGAGTTGCTTGAGGACTTGTGCTGCCTGCTTGAGAGCAGCGGCGCTTAATAGATCGCCAGGACTGTGGTGGTCGTTGTTGCCAAAGATTGCACTGATGACAGCTTCCGGGGCGATTTGGTCAAGGGGAGTGGCTGGAATCAGATTTTGCTCGTCTGTATGATGCAGCAGTCCCCCTGAAATCAGTTGTTGAGTCGTCTCCTGTATGAGATGGGTCGGGCAGTGGGGGGAGAGGGCGTGGAGCTGTTTCTCATCCAGCGTATTTTGTTCCAGAAAGGCCTGGTGGACCTGGATGATGATATCGCAGGCTGCTGCCAGTTGACTGGCAGGCGACGATTTTTTGGGGATGAGTCGATAGTCGTGCTGCTGGCAGGCGTAGGCAATCTGTGCCCCTGTGAGAATGAAGATCCATCCAAGATAGATCCAGATGAGGAACAGGGGAAGAGTGGCAAACGAACCATAGATTGCGTTGTATTTGGCAACCCCGACCTGGAGGCTGATGTAGAGGTTCTGGGTCAGGTACCAGAGCGAACCGGCAAACAGACCACCGGCCAGCGCAGGAAGGGTTTTGACTTTTGTATTGGGGAAAAAGACATAGACGACTGCGAGGGTCAGGGTGATGATTAAGACCGGGATCAGAGTCAGGGTGACTGTCTGCATCCAGGCCAAAGGAAGAAAAAAGTTAAACTTTGCGGAGAGAGACGGATTTTTCAGGATGGTACTTGCGGCAAGTCCAATGTTGACGGACAGGGGCATGAGGATCAGCAGGGTCAGGTAATCACTGACCTTGCGCAGTAATGAGCGGCCCTGTTTTACATGCCAGATGGAGTTGATGGCCTTTTCGATGTTACCAAAGACCAGAATAACACTGATGAATATGCCGACGACTCCAACTGTGCCCAAGGTCGTAAAATTGGTATTGTTGACGTAGTCAAAGAGCCGGTCTGCCGCAGAACGGAGATGGTCGGTCAGTCCCACTGTGCTTGTCGCTGATGGAGCCGTTTCCGGTGAATTCTCACTGGAGGGGGCATCTGGCCACAGCTCATTGTCTTCAAAGGTTTCGATGTAGCTGTATACGAGTAACTGGAGTTGTCCGTCACCCCCCAGGCCTTTGACCAGGGCGGTGCTCATGGCCAGCATCGGGACCAGTGAGAGAAGAATAATGTAGGTCAGGGCGCTGGCGTGCAGTGAGAGTTTGTTGCGCTGGAATTCACGGAGAGTGATCAGGCAGATACGGACCAGGGCGCGCACGGGGTCACGCCTGCTGCTGGAGCCAGGCCGCTGGTCGGCCCAGATCAGAAGGCGGTCAGTAAGGCTTGTTGCAGCGGTACTGGTCATGGTTTGACGCTCCCCGGATAGATGGCCGTTTAGTCGGCCTTGATTTCCCGCTTGGTGAGTGCCTCGGCCTTGACCCTGTCCAGAAGTTCAGCCAGAACCGGTTTGATGTTCTCACGGATATCACCGGCAACAATAATGAACAGCAGGTCGTCCCCGGGTTGGAAGGTGCCGGCCAGTGGCTCAATAATAATATCGAAGATGCCTTCACTTTTCAGGTATTCCTGACGCAGCTCCTCGATTTTAATTAAATCGGGAGTGACCTCAAGAGCGGTGACCGGGCTTCGATCACTACGGGACCAGTTGCGGACAACGCCGTTGTGGATCAGGATCATGCCGACGTTATCTTTGAAGCCTGGTTGTTGCTTGAGTTCTGCGATTCTTTGAGAAATATCCATAAATTTGAGCTCCTGCTAAACTGTTGAGGAAATAAATCAATCTTTGATCAAGGTGGAAAAAGATAGTACTGTATGAGTGCTTAGAATTAAATCACATTTTTCCAATTGAGTAAAGTGGAGGGGCCAGCATAATGTATCAACCTGTTTTGGCCGTTCTGGCTTTTGTCATGTCAGCTGACGGGCGACAGACCCTGCTGGTTCACCGCAATCGCCGTGAACATGATCTGCATTTGCATAAGGTCAACGGATTGGGCGGAAAGGTGGAGGCTGGCGAGGATGTCTATGCTTGTCTGTGCCGGGAATTACAGGAGGAAGCAGGGATAGTCTGTGAGCTGGCAATATTGCGTGGCACCATCAGCTGGCCCGGTTTTGGCTCAGCGGGTGAGGATTGGTTTGGGTTTATATTCCGGGTCGATCAGTTCAGCGGTGAGCCGGTTGCGGTTAATGAGGAGGGTGAGCTGGTCTGGCATGAGTTGAGCGAGCTGGATTCATTGCCCATGTGGGAAGGTGATCGCCATTTTCTGCCCATGGTTTTTGACGAAAACCCGTCCCTGTTTTACGGTCATATGGTCTATGGTGATGAGGGCCCGCCGGTCTGGACGTGGACCAGGCCGTGACGGGATGAAAATCTCGTTTATTCCCGCAATAACAGAGGCATTTTTCAGGTGCCCTCGAATGTGGCCGGGCCGTTTGCGGATGCCCTGGTCTTTTGCTTTGAACTCAAGTGTTGCACGGGTTATTCCTTGCGGATATGGGGCGTCGACTGTATAAAGAAGAGAATGAAAATAGACTGGTTTGTGGAATGTTTACAGGTCAGGATTTTAATATGAAATGATGAAATATGATTAAGAAGGAGTGCGAAAGATATGAGTCGGATAAATGAAATGGAGCGCCTGGAACTGTTTGTTGCTAATCTTTTGGAAAAATATAACAATCTCCTGGCTGAAAAAAACAAGCTGGCCGAGCTGCTTGTTCAGCGCGAATCAACTATTGAAACGCTTGAGTTTGATCTGGAGGCTCTGGGCGAGGAACGGGGTGAGATTTCCACACGTGTCAATGGCCTGCTGGGCAAGATTGAGGCCTGGGAGGAAAGTGTCGGCACCCGGGAGAGTGCTTCGCAGGAGGCTGCGTCTGATAATGGCGGGGTGCAGGGGAACCTGTTTTCTGTGGATTCCCAGGATGGTGTGGTTGTCGAGTAGAAAGGCTTTGGCCGCATGGATGTCTGCGGTCTGATCAGCTTGGAAAAACGGAGGAATTGACGATTTGGAACGGCTTGTCCGCTTTGAACTGCTTGGTCAGGAGTACAGTTTCTATAGTGGTGCTCCGGAGCATGAGGTCGAGGAGGTTCTTGACCTGGTCAGGGGATTGGTCGGTGAAAATGCCTCTGGAGCTCAAGGGGCAATACCGGTGAGTAAGCTTGCCATACTGGCAAGTTTGAATATGGCGTCCCGTTATGTGGAACTGAGTCGCAATTTTGATCAATATCGAGAGGATATGGAGAAACGGCTCAGTCACCTCTGTGAGGAGATTGCTCAAACAGCAAGCGTTGAAAAAGAAAATGGAGGTGGATAATTTTCTTTTGTTTGCTTCCAAATCGGATATAATAATAATTAGATAGATTAGAAGGGAGAAGGTCTGGACGAGTAGATCTTGTAATCTGTCAACGGTAAATATTTTTCCCCTGTCCTGTTGGTGATCGACGGCGTGTTGAGCCAACTCTCACAAAAAGGGCATCTCCGCTGTCTCAAGAAGGAGAATCGCTTGCGAATTTCCAGACCGGGTTATGAGTTCTGCCCACCTATTTTATAGGTTTAATCATTCTGACGACACGGCAGGATGGGGGATTTTTAGTTTTAGACGAACTGACATATTGTCATTTTTATATATCTGGCTTCTGGCCATTCCTGCTTGTCCGTTGTCTGTTGAAGGCGGTCGGGGGTGCAAAAGGGAGTCAACACAAAGATCTAATCACTGTGCTGGTGGCTTGGGCGGTGAAGCCGGATCACGAATTGAAGGAAGCAGGAACTGCTTGAGTAACCTGACGCCCGGTGGCTTTGTTATGGCCATTGGTCGATTATATATAAAAAACAAACTGGCCTCTTAAGGAGCTGTTTGTTGGGTATTTCTCTATGAACGCAGCAATGCCGCGGCTAATTTAGTTTTTCTCTTTGTCAATACAGGTTCGGTGTTTACCCGGACTCCTGGCAAGTAGATCTCTCGCCTTATTCCTTCCTCGTTTCGTCTCCGGTCGTTGAGCTGTTTTCTTCGTGCTCATTTCTCCAGACTGCCAGTGACAGTGTTAACCCCGCGAGGTGGGTGCCTATGGAACTATTCAGTCAATTAATTTATTTTCTTTTGCCCGGTCTTGTCGTTGGTCTGGTGGTGGGTTTTTTGTTGCGTAAACGATTTGTTGAAGGACATCGCGACAATATTGAACAACAGGCCAGGCAGCTGATTGAAAATGCCCTGGTCGAGTCTGAGCAGCTGAAAAAAGAAGCCTTGCTTCAGAGTAAGGATCAGGCGCATCAGTTTACGCAGGAGGCTAAAGAAGAAATTCGCCTTGAACAGAAGGACCTCAAAGATCGATGGCGTGAACTCAACAGGAAAAAAGAACAGCAGAGAAAGGAAAACCTGGAGATTGAAAGTCGACAGGAGAAGATTGAGCACCGTGAAGACCTTCTCAAAAAGCAGGAAAAAGCCCTTGTCGACAGGACACAGGAGATCGAGCAGCTCACTAATCAAAGGCGCAACGAATTGGAGCGATTGGCCGGGCTGAGCCAGGAGGAGGCCAAAAAACAATTAATGGACTCACTGGAGAGTGAGGCGCGAATGAATGCCGCCAAAACCCTGGCTCGCATCGAGAATGAGATGAAGATGCAGGCGGATCGCAAGGGCAAGAATATCCTGGCGCTCGCCATTTCCCGTTATGCCGGTGATTATGTCGCTGATAAGACCGTTTCCACGGTACCTTTGCCCAATGATGAAATGAAGGGCCGGATTATCGGGCGTGAAGGTCGTAATATCCGCGCTATTGAAGCGGCAACCGGGATTGATATTATTATTGATGATACACCCGAGGCAGTGATTCTCTCTGGTTTTAATCCGGTACGGCGCGAGGTTGCCAGACTGGCCCTGATGCAGTTGATCAGTGACGGTCGTATTCATCCGGCCCGAATTGAGGAAGTTGTGGCCAAGGTCACCAAGGAGTTGGGAGTCGTCATGCGTGAGGCTGGCGAACAGGCCACCTTTGATGTGGGTGCACACGGTGTCCATGTTGAGTTGATTAACCTCCTGGGACGTCTCAAATACCGAACCAGTTATGGCCAGAATGTCCTTCAGCATTCCCTTGAAGTTGCCTTTCTGTGTGGAATTATGGCGGCTGAATTGGGCATTGATGTCAAAATGGCGAAACGAGCCGGTCTGCTTCATGATATTGGTAAGGCTGTGGATCATGAAGTTGAGGGATCGCATGCGGTTATTGGCCGTGATCTGGCGAAACGTTATGGTGAGCCCGAAGAGGTTGTGTATGCCATTGGCGCACATCACGAGGACCAGCCACCCCAGAGTGTTCTTGATGTCCTTGTGCAGGCAGCGGATGCCCTTTCAGGGGCCAGGCCGGGAGCACGAAAGGAGATGCTGCAGACCTATGTTAAGCGCCTTGAGGAACTGGAGCAGATAGCCACATCCTTTGAGGGAGTGGAGAAGTCCTATGCAATCCAGGCCGGACGTGACCTGCGAATCATTGTTGATTCCAATAAGGTCAAAGATGAGGATACAGTCCTCTTAAGTCAGGATATCGCTAAAGGAATCGAGGAACAGTTGACGTACCCTGGTCAGATCAGGGTTACGGTCATTCGAGAGACTCGCGCGGTTGAATACGCCAGATAAGAATGTTCTGCCGGCAATGCAGGATGCCGGATCCATTGCAGTTTTTTTTGTCGGCAATGGGTGGAGAGAGTGAAGGGTACTTTGAAAAAGCAGGGTTTTCGTTCAAGATGCAAAGTGGATCCTGGGCGAAAAGATAATTTTCCAAGGGAGCCAGAAGAGAAGAGAGTTGGAGATGAGTAATGCCCACCATTGATGAACAGATTGCCCTGATTGAGAGGGGTTGTGTAGATTGTATAGCTCGTGATGAGCTGGTTTCCAAGCTTCAGCGGTCAGAGAGTACTGGCGTTCCATTACGAATCAAGGCCGGTTTTGACCCTACGGCTCCTGATCTCCATCTGGGGCATACAGTTCTGCTGCAGAAATTAAAGCATTTTCAGGATCTGGGGCATGATATTTATTTTCTGATCGGTGATTTTACTGGAATGATCGGTGACCCGACCGGAAAGTCTGAGACTCGCAAAGCTCTGACTCGTGAAGATGTGGCCCGTAATGCCGAAAGCTACAAAGAGCAGGTCTTCAAAATTCTGGACCCTGAGCGTACTCGTGTGGTTTTTAACAGCGAATGGCTGGGCGCACTGAATTCATTTGATATGATTCGTCTTGCCTCGGAGCTGACGGTGGCACGTATGCTTGAGCGTGAAGACTTCAAGGTTCGATTCCGCGAGGGCAGTCCCATCTCCATCCATGAGTTTCTCTATCCATTGATTCAGGGGTACGACTCAGTGGCCTTGGAGGCAGATGTGGAGCTGGGCGGTACGGATCAACTGTTTAACCTCCTCATGGGGCGTGACCTCCAGCGTTCACGGGGGCAGGAGCCACAGGTCGTCCTGACACTTCCTCTCCTTGAGGGATTGGATGGCGTAAATAAGATGAGCAAGTCTCTTGGAAATTATATCGGTATTACCGAGAGTGCCAATGATATATATGGAAAGGTGCTGTCTGTTTCCGATACGTTGATGTTTCGCTATTTTGATCTTCTCAGTGACCTGAGCAGGGAGGAGATTGCATCCTTGCGCCAGGGGATGGAAAGCGGTGAGCTTCATCCCAAAGCCGTTAAACAACAGCTTGCCCGGGAGTTGACGGCGCGTTTTTCCTCAACAGAGGAGGCTGTTCGGGCTGAGGTAAACTTTGATCAGGTTTTCAAGAAGGGTGGGGTGCCCGATGATCTGCCCGAGATGACTCTTGAGGCAGGGGAGGCCGTCTGGCTGCCTCAGTTATTGGTTGATGCCGAATTAGTCAAGTCTACTTCCGATGGTCGGCGAATGATAAAGCAGAATGCCGTTTCGGTGGATGGTGAAAAAATCACTGACATGGCGGCGAAGATAGCCCCGGAGGGTGAAGTGCTGCTTAAGGTAGGAAAGTTGCGATATTGTAAAGTGCAGTTTGCAAAGCCCTAGTGGTTTTCTGCGCTGCTGTTCACGGCGAGACATTACGTAAATATAAAAAAAGCCGGATTGCCATTCGTTGGTAATCCGGCTTTTTGGCGTATGGGTATTTTTGAGTAAGTGGATTCTGCTTAATTTGAAAGGGGGGAGTCAGCCTTTTTAGTACAGGTCGGGCAGACACCGGTGAATTCAATGTGGTGACTGTAGATCTGGTAATGGCTTTCGTTGGCGGCAGCTGTGTTGATATCGGTCTGGAAATCCATGTCAATATCATTGACCCTGCCGCATTCAAGGCAGCGAATGTGATAATGAGGGCTGGTGGTTGCATCAAACCTTTTTTGGGTTCCACCAACTTCAATCTTGAGAATCATGCCGGATTCAGCCATCAGGTCGAGATTCCGATAGACTGTGCCAAGGCCAATGCGGGGCAGGCGCCTGCGGACCATGTCATAGACTTCATTTGCGGTTGGATGTGAGGTCACTTTTGCCAGTTCTTCAAGGATTACTTGACGCTGTGTGGTCAGTCTCATGTTCGCTGTTGATTCCATAATTCCTGTCCATTTGTGATGTTGATAATTAATGACTGCTATTAATCGATATTATAATCAGGGTAAAACTAACTTGTGAAAAAATCAAGAAAAAAAGCAGGTGATCCATGTCGGGCAACTCCCCACAATGGGCTGCCTGAGTTACTGGGGTGGAAATGAATTACCAAGGAAGGGGTTGAAATAACCAAGACCCAGGTTGGGAAATCGTTCTTTCAGTTGTGCTAGCCATGGGCGTATACCCAGCGGTTTTTCAATGGTTTTGAATTGAATACCGTCGAGGTACCATTCCGGATCAATATTCAGGTTGCGGAGCTGGATTAAGTCTGGCCTGCAGGAGGAGATTAAATCACTCAGTGCCTCAAATTCCTGCGGGGAATCTGTGACTCCCGGTAAAATAAAATAATTTAATGAGACAAAGCCGTTGGCCTGTTTCATAATTTTTATTGATTCTTTCACATCGCCAAACGTGTAGTCAGTGGGGCGATGGTAGCGCTGGTAGTATTCTTCCTGGCAGGAATTGAGGCTGACACGGAGGCTGTCAAGACCAGCTTCAGCCAGACGAGCTATCTTCTTGGGGCGACTTGAGTTGGAGTTCAGATTGATGGTCCCCTGTTGCGTTTTGCTGCGCATCAACTTGATAGACTCTTCGATGACCTTGGCCTGGAGCAGTGGTTCACCCTCGCACCCCTGACCAAAGCTGACAATTGGTCGTTCGGCGGTATTGAGATGTGGAACAGCGATTTCGACGAGTTCCTGGGCGCTGGGGACAAAACGGATTCTATCCTGAGTTGATGGGCAGCATCCAGAGGGTTGGAGGGAAATGCAACCCAGACACCGCGCATTGCATGTCGGTGATGTGGGCAGGGGCGCTTCCCAGCGACCAAGAAAATAATTTCGCGCAGCGGGACAGCCGTATGTGAGGCAGCATTTTCCCAGATGCTGGATCAAGCGGTTTCGTTTGAATTTTTCCAGTTTTTTGCGAGTTTTTCTGGTTATCTGTGACTGGTTGAATCCGCTGTTGTCCTGACGCGGATCCGGATCACTGCGAAAGGCCGTGACCCAGAAGCGGTTGTCATACCAGCCTACAGCAGTGTAAGCAAAAAGGGGAAGTTGTGGCGCTTCGGGGCCTGGAGTCTGGTAGGCGCTGGTGTAAATTGCAGTATGGGCCGGAGACATGAAGGCGGCAACCGCCTGGACGGACTGCTCTGGGGTGAAAGGATCACTGTCCAGAAGGAGTGGTTCCCCTGTTTCCGGGTTGCAGCCCACGGGGAGACGGCCCGGCAGGACAAACAGTTCACTCCCCTCGGGCAGGGGAATGAAGTCTTCACGCTGTGGCTGAACGATATTGCCGGCTGCCATGCCGGCTGCCGTGAGCTCGGGGAAGTCGAGTATTTTGCCGCTCGGATCGGCAAAAAGCAGAGCCGGGAGTTTGTCGGGATGATTCACCGGGGACGCAGTACCTTGAATACTGAATCAACGGCCAGGTAAATTTCAATATCTTCACCATAAATATCGAGGATGGCGTGATGGTTGATTAAGTCTTCAATGATGTACGCTGTAAGGAAAAGTGAAACGATATTGGCATCCTGGACCAGGGTGCGGATTGGAGCAACCTTCAACTGAACATCGAATTCTTCGAGGGTGCTGAGTTGATTGAGCTGATTGACAAAGGCTTCGCGCAGTTCAATTACGGAACTGGTTTCGACCAGTTCACGATCGATGAGGCGCTGCACGAGTTTGGCGACAAATTCTTCGGCGTTGTCTTTTGCCTTTTTCACCATAAAACGCCTTTCCTGTTCCCGCTTACGGTCAATGGAACGGATGGTTTTGTCAGTGGTATTATTGGGGTTGATATGCATTTTGGCCATGGGTATTTCCAGGTGGAGTTGTGTCGGGGAAAGGCTAAGCTGTCGTGTGATTGAAAGATACAAGTTTACCTGAGAAGTTTACTGTATCCATTGCAATCTTCCAATCAAAATCTGGTGGAATTTAATCTGCACAGATTATTCCTGGTTGCTGTTGTAACTGCTGCCGTGGCCGTGCATGATTTTGACTTGTTCCTCAGGTAGAATAAGTTGATATCGTTCAATATATTCAGTGACCATTCTGTGTGTGTTGAATATCGGACCATTCAGAGCCAGATTCATGACGGCCTTGTCGATAAAAATTTCCGGCGCTGGTTTTGTGTAAAAACTTTCCAGGATTTCGGGAAGCAGCTGATAAAAGGCCGTTGAGTCTTCTTTGTAGAGCAGGGTCTTTGGATTTTCGCTGAGACAGGACTCGTCCACGGACCCTTCCTGTCCGAACTTCCAGCCCGTGGCTCCATTATGGTAGCCTTCCATCCACCAGCCATCCATAATTGAAATGTTTGGCACTCCGTTCATGGCGGCTTTCATTCCACTTGTTCCAGAAGCCTCCAGAGGTCGTTTGGGGCTGTTGAGCCATGCATGAACTCCCGCCACCATAATTTTGGCCAGTTTCATGTCGTAATTGGGGATGAAGATCAGGTTGGCCAGTCCCCGGCTTTTGCGATAGAGTTCTTCCTGGCAGTCGAGAATCAATTTGATCAGCGTTTTTCCTGGTTCATCGGCGGGATGAGCCTTTCCGGCAAAAAGAAAATTCACCGGCCAGTTGTTTTCGGTGAGAATTTCACACAACGTGTCGATATCCTCAAAGATCAGGTCGGCACGTTTGTACGTGGAAAAGCGGCGGGCAAAGCCAATGGTGAAGGTCTCTGGAGTGAGCTGATTTTGCTTGTCGATCAGCGATGAGTAGTAATTGGGTGGTTCAATCCAGGTTTCATGGTGTTGATTCCGGTGTTCAAACAACATGTGGTTGACCAGGTTGTAAAGGCGGGCGGTGTCATCCTTCCAGGCCTGATGGAGTTGGTTGCGGAACCTGGGCTGGTCTTTGATGTGCTCGGCTCTGGAAAAGACTTCCGGTGCCTGACGCCAGTTGCGGAGTTCTTCAAAATTGTCAAAAACCCGGGTGCGGTTGTTGCTGATCCAGGTGGTGTGGTGCACGCCATTGGTGATCGCATCGATCTTGTGGGAGAATTGGGGGAACTGCTTACGGGTGACGTCCCGGTGCAGCCTGCTGACACTATTGGTCGTCCGGTTGACCTGCATGGCCAGGGTTGTGAAATTATACGTATGTGGATTGTCATCGTCTCGTGCCAACAGGTTGAGCAGGTGCTGGCAGGACGCACGGCTGATTCCGGCATACAGACCTTTGTCAAAGCGATCGTGGCCAGCCTTGACCGGAGTATGAATTGTGTAAACCACGTGCTGGGCAACACGGTCGGCCGCAGTTAAAATCTGCTGGTCAGTGGCCGAAGTCAGAGGTTCGCCATTGAGCTCCTGACGGAGTGCCTGGCTGATCAGTTGCAGGACGACGATGACTCCGTGCTGTTCGTTCAGATGAAGAGTCTGAGCGGTGAGTCCAAGAGCGTCAAGCAGGGGGATGATCCCCGTGCCGAGCATCCGCCGCTGCACGGCCTTGATAATTGTTGATTCGGCGTTGTAGAGTTGTCTGGTCGCTTTTTTGAGCAGTTCCGGTGTCCCGGGGAGATGGAAGTCGAGAAGAAACTCGGGCACAAAAAAGTCCAGCTGTTGGCTGATTTCCATTTTCATCCAGACTTGGGCTTGAGCTATACTGTCTTGGTTATGTTCGTTGACAAAGGGGACATCGATTGTCAGCGGCTTCTCGGGCTTGTTTGGGTCTTTGAGCAGGTATAGTCCGTGGGTCTTTTCCGGCTGCCATGTGACCTGCTGAGAGATCTGCCCCAGTTGTGAGTCTACATACTGGGAGAAGTAACCGTGCCTGTAGAAAAGACTGATTGCGACAACTGGAATTCGGCAGTCGGCAAAGCTTTTCAGGGTATCACCCGCAAGGACGCCAAGCCCGCCACTGTAATGAGGGATTTTTCCTGGTCCCTTGTTGAGTTTGTTGATAAACTCAAGGAGTTGCGGGTTGGTGGCTCCGGCTGCAGACAAATCATCAAGCCGGTCTTTGACTGGATTGTAGACATCCGGGTCAGCTCCGATCTCCATACTGATATAGGCGACTGAGTTGCCGTCTTCATGGGTCAGTTGGCTCCAGACCTTGTCGAATACGTCTTGTGAAACGCCAAAATAAGTGCCATAGGCATTCCTGCTGACAAGCTCCATGGGATCAATATTCTTTGGGTAATTCATAGGCGCCGGTTTGGAATAAAGGTTGCGGAAAGATATACACCTGTGGTGTTTTTCATTGAGTTCGGTCAGGTCGTGGGATTCTTTTTTATGACTGAGCTTGTGGTATATTAGGAAATCAGGATTGGCTTTTACAAGCAAAAAAGGTCTGCTTTTGCAAAATAGTGAATAGTATTTGTCATCCGTTCCGTTTGTTTGTATATCTACAAGGTGCCATATGGAATAATTTTGTTATCTTGAACGGCCCTCTTTGCTGGCCGGATGATTTTTGGGAATCTGAACCTGACAATGAAGAAAAAAGGAGAATTATATGATGATTAAACGAATGCTGAGTGTTGGCTTGTTTTGTGCTGTGATGACCTTTACCGTCCCGGTTCTTGATGTTCAGGCTGCTGAAACCAAGATCGGCGTGATGAATATCCAGCAGGTTCTGCTTGAGTCCACTGCCGGTAAAGCGGCTCGGGACGCCTTTGAAAAGAAGGCTCAGGAATTGCAGGCCATGTTTCAAGTGGAAGAAGATGAGTTGATGGCCCTGCAGCAGGAAATCGAAAAGAAGAGTTCAGCCTGGAGCCAGGAGACCAAGGATGCAAAGGTTCGTGAATATCAGAAGAAAGGCCGTGATCTTCAAATCAAGACCGACGATGCCCGGGCTGAGTTGAAACAGCTCCAGGATCGGGAGATTGAGCCTATTCTGAAAAATCTGCAGGTTGTCGTTGAAGATTATGCCAAGAAAGAAGGATATACCGCAATCCTTGATTCAAAAGCTGGTGTGTTGTTCTTTGATGATAACATTGATCTGAGTGACAAGATGGTTCAAGAACTCAATAAGCAGACAGAAAAATAGCAAGTGTAGGCCGGCTCTGGCCTGTATGGTTTAGTGCAATAGACGATGCCGGAGGGTGTAAGCCCGCGGCATCGTTTTTGTTTGCACTCCGTTCGGAATATCAGCAATGTTTAAGCAACCCCTTGAATTTGTCAGATTGACCCCCATGAGCAACTGTGGTGAATGCGGTTATGCTGCGTGTCTGGCTTTTGCTGCGGCCGTGACCAAGGGTGGTGAAAATCCATCGAAATGTCCCTATGTTGATCTGGAGAAACTAGGCGGTGAATTTGCGTCCAGTGATTCAGGTGAAAAGGGTGGGCTTGACCGGGTGGATCAACTCCTGGAGCAGAAAGATCTGGCTCTGGTTGAGTGTCTTCGGGGGAAGGCAGCCGCGCTGGATTTCCAGATTGCAGCCGCGCCGTTAGGGTGTTTCTGGCTGGGTCCGGATCGAGATGCTTTAAGTTTTCGTTGTCTTGGGCGCGCAGTGGTGTTGACCCATGACCGGGTTGAGCTTGACGGGGAACCGGCTGAGGATCCCCGTGATCAGATCCTGCTGTACAACTATGTTCATTTTGGCGGTGGAAGTGGTGTGCAGGGCGAGTGGGTCGGGATGGAATCCCTGCCCAATTCCATTTCCAAGGTTCGCACGCTGAAGGTTTACTGTGAGGATCGCGTTGGCGCTGGTTTCAGTGGCCGGGTCGAAGCGCTTCATCGTTGTATCGCAGCCCTTGATGGTGTGGTGGACGAGACCATGACAGAAAGCTGCAGTGCGGCCTTTCAAATCCCTGTTTTGCCCCATCTCATTATTTTACTGATCTTCTGGGATGCCGAGCCTGATGATGATTTTCCCGCTCGTTGCAAGGTCCTTTTTGACCAAGATGTTTTGGATGTACTTGATATTGAATCGCTGGTCTTTGCCGCTGAACGTACGGCCGAGCGTTTATTGGAGCTGATATAGATGACAACTCATTTGCACAATACAGCCCGTAACATGGCTGGAAAAAAAATTCTGGTGATCGGCGATATCATTGTTGATCATTTTATATGGGGCAGTGTGAATCGAATTTCACCTGAGGCCCCGGTCCCTGTGGTCAATGTCAACCGGGAGGAATTGCTTCTGGGTGGCGGTGCCAATGTCCTGCATAATATCTACGCCCTGGGCGGCGAGGCCCTGTTGTGCGGGATTGTGGGGGCAGATGAGATGAGTGGGCGTCTGCGGGATCTTCTTGCAGGCCTTGGCACTTCAGATCGCGGACTGATCACTGCCGATCGGCCGACAACGGTCAAGACCCGAGTGGTGGCCCAGGGCCAGCAGATGGTCCGTTTTGACCGGGAGCAGACCGGCAGTCCTGAGCCTGCTGTGGTTGAGGCTTTAATTCGCTGTGTTGAAGAGCAGGTGGTCTCAGCCGATGCGGTGGTCATCTCAGATTATTATAAAGGTGTTATCAGCCAGTCACTGATGGAGAGACTCCTGGTCGCTGTGCACCGTGTTGAGCAGGAGCGGGGTGTCCAAATCCCGGTGGTGGTTGATCCGAAACCCCAGGCCCCGGAGCGTTTTGCCGGTGCGACTCTGATTACCCCCAATCAGCTGGAGGCAGAACGACTCACCGGAATGACCATTACCAACGAAGAAGAGCTGGTTCAGGCTGCCCAAATCTTACGTGAGCGCCTCTTATGTGAGGCCGTACTGATTACCAGAGGTGAGGCCGGGATGGCCTTGCTTGAAGCCGATGCCGAGATTGTGACTATCCCGACCATGGCCCGTGAAGTGTTTGACGTGACCGGTGCCGGTGACACGGTGGTTGCCGCTCTGGCTCTGGCCCTGGCCTCAGGGGCTTCACTGGTCGATGCCGCAGCCTTGGCCAATGTGGCTGCCGGGATAGTGGTCGGTAAAGTTGGCACGGCCACAGTGGGCATCAATGAACTGCAGGCTGAATTAGAGAATGAAGGAGAAAAAAAATAATGAATGTGAAAAGTATGACCGGTTTTGGCCGCGGCGAGTCCGAAAGTGGCGGCAGGTCCTGGAATGCGGAACTGCGCTGTGTCAATAACCGTCATCTTGATATTCATATCAAGCTCCCTCGGGGCTATGGAATGCTCGAGGAACGATTACGAAAAAAAATTGCCTCCATGCATCAGCGTGGCCGGGTTGATCTGCTCCTGAGTGTGAGTGGTGATTTCTCAGACCTGCTGAAGGTTCAGGTGAATAGTCGACTGGCTCGTGGATATCAGGAAGGACTGTTGACTCTGGCAGGTGAACTGGGAATAGATGAGCAACCGAGCCTGCAAGAGCTTGCGGCCTATCCCGACGTTCTGGTTCTTGAACAGCAGAGCGAAGACGAGGAGGCGGCCTGGCAACTGGTCGGAGACGCCGTGGACATGGCCCTGGCTGATTGTCTGGAGATGCGTTCTCGTGAAGGTGAGGCCATGGCAGAAGATCTGACGAGTCGCTTAGATAACTTTGATGAAGTGGTCGGCCAGATCGAAGCGTCCGTTCCAGCTCTTCTCGAGGATCGGCAAAAGGGTTTGGCAGAGCGTCTGGCAAAAATTCTGGACCGGATTCAACTGGACGAGCAGCGTCTGGCCCAGGAAGTGGCAATCCTGGCCGACAAAACGGATGTCACCGAAGAGATTGTCCGTCTTCGCAGTCACATCGAGCAGTTTCGGGTCTTCCTGAGTGCCGCTGAGCCCGTTGGTCGCAAACTGGATTTTCTTATTCAGGAGTTTCTGCGGGAAGTGAACACAATGGCCTCTAAGATCAATGATGCGACTATAGCCCATCTTACCGTTGACCTGAAGGGTGAACTGGAGAAGATGCGTGAGCAGGTACAGAATATCGAATAGTGTTTCAGGGTGTTTCTTGTTTTTTTAAATATCCAAACTACAACAACTTACAGCCACCCAACTTGTTCAGCAAGTTTCACCCTGACGCCCTCTGTTTCGTAAATTTAGTGACAGAAATGGTGACAAAAACACCAACATCGTAGATTTACCTCTTGCCCTGTCACCACTTTGTTATATTATTGAATTCATGGCTACTATGAATTCTTAAAAAATCAAATCATTGGTAAAAACTGGCAAACCTGGCAGGTACGCTGCTGGCAATGGGCTATATTTACGGATAAGTGCAGAGGGCCCCCCCCCACGTGGGTTGTCAGATACACAATTAACAAAAAAACGTCGAGAACTCACTCTCGACAAATATCCCACACTGGGCCTTGCTGACGCCCACTCATAAACTCTTCAAGTTAAGCAGGATATTCGCAACAAAATCGACCCAATAGCAGAGTGGCGTCGAGCTGAAACAGGGGTATTTCAGACCGTCAATGATTTGGCCGAAGACTGGCTTGCAGATTGTGCCAAGCGGTTAAAATATCCCAGGATTTCTAGACGAGTTTATACCAAAGAAATCCAGCCTCTAATCGGCGACTTATCAATTGACCAGGTAACACCTCGTGATATTCGGGCTATCATCAGCAAAATAGCCATAAGTGGCAGGCCGACCATTGCCAACGATGCACTTACCTACAGCAAACAACTTTTCCGGCACGGCATCAAACTCGACTTACTAACGCATAATCCAGCAGAGCCATTTAATGTGAGCGATGCCGGAGGTGTTGAAAAAAATCGGACTCGGGCGCTGTCGTACAAAGAGCTGAAGTCTGTTTTTGCTTCATTTAAAGAGAACATATCGTAATTCAAGAGAGAGAACTACCTGGCAACAGCGCTGTTGCTATGCTTAGGGATTCGCAAGGGAGAATTGATTGCTGCCAAGTGGGAAGAGTTTGATTTCAATGACGGGCCAGGTTCTGACACTTCTATACGATGAAGATGGGCTTGGAGACGTTAAAGAAGAAGACGATGAGAAAAATTGGTACAACGAAGATGATACATGGCCTTGGGGACAGCCGACTTTCCATAAGAGCAGGCGGGAAAAGTGAAACTTCTCGATAACAAAAAAACAGGCAAAGTCGGTGATGTTGTCCGTGATAGCCTGAACAAAGGGAGCAAGCTCTCTGTTCTCTCCGGTTTATTCTCTCTTTATGCGTTTGAGGCATTGAAGAAAGAATTGAGCCGGGTTGACAGTGTACGTCTCCTTGTGACTAAGTTACTGCCTGCAGGTGCAAAGAAAGAACACGAACAAACCGTGTCTTTAACTGGTAATCAGTTTGAAAGACGTTTCAGGAACCAACTATCCAATCAGAGAATCGCCAGAGAATGTGCTGAGTGGCTGAAAAATAAGGCAGAAGTAAAAGCGTCATTACTGCCTCATTCCATCAGTCAAAACCTAATACATATTGAAAATTCAAGTACCTCAACCGCCATCCAGGGAAGTTCTGATTTTACGGGTTCAGGAATGGGATTTTGTGAGTCGGCCCATTTTGATATGAATACCCTGCTCACAGACCAGGAAAGCACAACAGCCCTGCTACAATGGTTTGATTCAATCTGGCTCGATCCCAAAACCGTCAAGGAGGCGAAGCAACAACTCCTTGATTCCCTTGATATCATAGGCAAGGATAACAGCCCGCAATTCATCTACTTCTATATCATCTACAATATCTTTAATGACTTTGCCTCTGAGCTGGATGAAGAAAAAATCATCCGCACCAAAACCGGTATAAAAGACACCACTATCTGGAACAAGCTCTACAAGTTCCAAAGTGACGGGGCCATGGGGGCTATCGACAAGCTGGAACGATACAACGGCTGCATCATTGCCGATAGCGTTGGCCTTGGTAAAACATTTGAAGCCCTGGCTGTCATCAAATATTACGAACTTCGAAATGACCGTGTTCTCGTCCTTTGCCCAAAAAAGCTTAGGGATAACTGGACCGTTTATACGATCAACGACAAACGCAATCTCCTGAGCAGTGACCGCTTTAATTATGATGTCCTCAACCACACCGACCTGACCCGTGTTTCCGGCAAGTCCGGAGAGATCAATCTGGCCACCCTAAACTGGGGAAACTACGACCTTATCGTTATCGATGAGTCCCACAACTTCAGGAATAACAACCCCCGCAAGGATGGCCTCACCCGCTACTCCAAACTCATGCAGGATATTATCCGGTCTGGGGTCAAGACAAAGGTCTTAATGCTCTCAGCAACTCCGGTAAATAATCGGATGAATGACCTTAAAAATCAGGTCGCGTTTATCACCGAAGGTATTGATACCGCCTTCCAGGAGCAAGGGATAGCCAACATTGACCAGACCTTAATTAAGGCGCAAAAGAAATTTAATCAATGGCTTGGCCTTCCTGAAGAGGAGCGGAATGTCGATGCCCTGCTTGACATGATGAATTTTGATTATTTCAAGCTCCTTGACCTACTCACCATAGCCCGCTCCCGCAAGCATATCGAAAAATATTACGACATCGCAGAGATCGGGAAATTTCCGGAACGGTTGAAACCACTCAATGTCAAAAGCGATATTGACGCAAAAAACCTCTATCCGCCTCTCAAAGAGGTCAACCGCTGGATACGAAAACTTAATTTGAGTGCCTATTCTCCCCTCAAGTATGTCCGCGTTGAGAAACGGGAAGAGTATGACCGCAAATACGATATCCAGGTGCATGGCGGCAAATCCGTTTTCCGGCAGGTAGATCGAGAGCAAAGCCTGATCCATCTTATGCGGGTCAATATCCTCAAAAGGATGGAGAGTTCAGTTAACTCCTTTACCCTCACCGTGCAAAAGCTCCTGAGAAATGTCGAAGGACTGCTCGTCAAACTGGACAATCACGATGCAACCGACATCAGTGAACTTTCCATCGAAGATATCGAGACAGACAACCCGGAATTTGACGATTTCCTCATCGGCAATAAGGTCAAGGTGTTGATCAAAGATCTGGATCTTGTCCGCTGGAAGCAGGAACTGGAAGAAGACAAAGAAAGATTATCAGAGCTTCTCCATGACGCTGAAGTTATCGATCCCGCTCGCGACGCCAAACTCATCGGCTTAAAAGAACTCATTGCCCAAAAGTGCCGCCAGTCAATTAATCCAAACAACAAAAAGGTCTGCATCTTTACAGCCTTTGCCGATACTGCCACCTATCTCTATAATCTCATCTCACCATGGGCAAAGCAGGAACTCTGTATCCACAGTGCCTTGATAACCGGCACCGGAACCAATAAGACCACAATGCCCGGCATCAGGACCGACCTGCATTCTCTTCTCACATCCTTTTCCCCTATTTCCAAAGAACGAGATAAGGTTGAAGACACTATCAGTGAAGAGATTGACCTGCTCATAGCCACCGATTGTATCTCCGAGGGCCAGAACCTTCAGGACTGCGATTATCTGGTTAATTATGACATTCACTGGAACCCGGTCCGGATCATTCAGCGTTTTGGCCGGATAGACCGCCTTGCTTCCCGCAATCAGGCCATTCAGCTGGTCAACTTCTGGCCCAACATGGAACTGGATGAATACATCAACCTGGAAGCCCGTGTCAGTGGCCGCATGGTCTTGCTCGACATCTCAGCCACCGGCGAGGAAAACGTCATCGAGTTTGATGCTAAAAAGATGAACGATCTGGATTACCGACGCAAACAGCTTGAACAACTCCAGGAGAATGTCATTGACCTCGAAGAGATGTCCGGCGGGATCTCCATTACCGACCTGACCTTGAATGATTTTCGCATGGACCTTTCCGACTATATGAAGTCGAACTTGGATACATTAGCCCAGACACCCTTTGGTACCCATGCCTGTCATAAACTTATCGATGTTGATTTAGATGACCCCGATCTTGAACCGGGCGTCATCTTCTGCTTAAAAGACATGGTAGGCAAAGCCCAGGTCGATCCATCATACGCCTTAGCTCCTTACTATCTGGTCTATGTCACTGACCAAGGCCAAGTAAAACACACCTTCACCCAAAGTAAGCGGGTCATGGATATTCTCAAAAAACAGTGCAAACCAGGGCAAGAACCGGAAAAGCAGGCACTGCAACTGTTCAACCAAAGGACGGATGAAGGCCGAAACATGAGGCACTACCGGGAATTACTGGAAGTGGCGGTTACCTCCATTACCCGCAAACACGAAGAAAAGGGCGTGGAGAGTTTGTTCAGTCGAGGCGGCACGGTTTTGTCGCAGGACAGTTTCCAGGGAATGAATGATTTTGAAGTGGTCGGCTGGCTGGCAATCCTGGCCGACCAGGAACAGTAAACACGAGTAACAGCCCATGCTTGATGAACTGTATGAAAAACTGAAAATCCCGCAAAGCTGTTATCTGGGCAAAAAGATTTTTAAAAAGCATTTTTATGAGCTTGATCTGAACGCTACAGACAAAAAGGCATTCAGTCAGGATATCGAAAAGATTACCTGGGCATACACCCTGAAGCCGGAGACCATCAACATTGCCCCGTACACAGATGAAGGAAGGGAGTATCTGGAAATTGCCGTCATTGAGGTGACGCTGCAATCCCCCAAGAGACAAAAACGGATTGGCGAGATCATTCAGCGGGCCATTCCCTACCCTGTATTGTTGATCTTTGTGCATGGGGAAGAAATTGCCCTGAATGTGGCAGAGAAAAGAATTAACCGCTCGGATAGCAGTAAGATCATGGCTGAAACGGTTCACGACACCCCATGGCTCTCGCCAGATCATGCCGACGGCTGGCAGAAGGAATTCTTGAATGACTTTTGCGTGACCAACTTTTCCTATCATACTTTTTATGATTTTTATCAGGACATAGTTCAGCGTATCATTGCCTTG
>JACNLK010000089.1 GCA_014381505.1 Candidatus Desulfatifera sulfidica
CGTCTTGTTATGCTGTATCTGCTCTCCATTGCCGATTCACGGGCGACGGGACCATCGGCCTGGAGTGAGTGGAAATCGACGTTGCTTCAGGAGTTGTTCCTGAAGGTCTATACCCATCTTGAGGTTCGCCGGCTTGGTGTTGCTGGGCCTGAAAGTGTAGAAGGGCATGTGGAGCAGGGTGTTGAGTGGCTGCGTCAGCAGGTGGTTGACCGAATGGGGCCGAAAGAGGGGGCAATTGTCGATCCGGCAGAGCTGCCGGCAGATTATCTCCTGGGGTTTACCCCGGACGAGGTTGTGCGCCATCTGTACCTGCACCAAAAGCACGACGCATTGCTTCGTCAGAAGGCCCTGGTTTTTCCCGCAGATGGCGATCATTGGTCGTTGTTGATTCTTGGTCGGGATCGGGGGGGGCTGCTGGCCAAGATCTGTGGCGTGTTGACCTTGCACAATCTTTCTGTTTTGAGGGCCAGGATTTTTACCTGGGACGATGGCCGGGTCGTGGATGAATTGCACGTGGAACCCCTGGATGGGGCCGGTTTTTCAGAGCGTGATTGGGGCGCCATGGCCGAAGATCTGAATCGGGCTCTGGAGCATCGACTTGGCATTGGGCACCGAATCTATCGTAAGCTGATTGCAACCCCGTCTACCCGTAAGTTTCCGGAAGGTGGGCAGGAGGTGCAGGTGAAAATAGATAATCGGGCCTCGGATGATTATACGGTCGTTGAGGTGCACAGCCCAGACCGGATTGGGCTTCTTTACTATATTGCCCAGGCTCTGGCTGATTTCGGCCTCTCGATTCGCCGTGCTCTTATTGCAACTGAAGTGGAACGGTTGATCGATGTCTTTTATGTTGTTGACAATCATGGGCGAAAAATTAGCGATTCTAGCTATTTGCAGGAAATTGAACAGGGGGTGTTGCATATTGTGGCTCAGGCCGAGATTCGAGAGAAAATGACAACGATGTAACATTATTTTTTTATACTTGATTTTTTTATCCAAAATAGTAATAATGTGGTCGTTGCCAGTCGGGAGGCTGGGCGACCTGAATTGAGACAAAATACCATAAGGAGATCTTCCATGACCAGAGACGACATTTTAAAGATTATCGAGGAGCAGAATATTCATTTTTTCCGCCTCCAGTTCGTTGATATTTTCGGCTTCATGAAAAATGTAGCTATTCCTAGGAGCCAGATTGAGAAGGCTCTCGATGGCCAGATGATGTTTGACGGATCGTCCATTGATGGCTTTGTTCGCATCAATGAGTCTGATATGTATCTCAAGCCTGACTATAATACCTTTTGTGTCCTGCCTTGGCGGAACCGTGATGGTGTTGCTGCAGCCCGAATCATCTGTGATGTTTATAAGTCAGATGGAAGCCCGTTTGGTGGTTGTCCGCGAAATAACCTCAAGCGAGTCCTGGCCGAGGCCAAAGAAATGGGTTACACCATGAACGTTGGTACAGAAGCCGAATTTTTCCTCTTTGAAAAAGATGAAAACGGAAAGGCAACCACTGTTACCAATGACGTTGCCGGCTATTTCAGCCTGGACCCGGAAGACACCGCCAACGACTGTCGCCGTGAGATCATTGAAATCCTGGAGCAGATGGGCTTTGAGGTCGAGGCTTCACATCACGAAGTGGCCGAGGGTCAGCATGAGATTAATTTCAAGTATGCCGATGCACTGACCGCTGCCGATAACACCATTACGTTCAAGTGGGTTGTCAAGACCATTGCCGCTGAATATGGTCTTCATGCCACCTTCATGCCCAAACCGATCTTTGGTATTAATGGCTCTGGTATGCATACCAATCAGTCCCTGTTCAACGTCGATGGCACCAACGCCTTCTTTGACGAGAATGGGCCGCTTAAATTGTCGGAAACCGCCTATCAGTATATTGCCGGTTCTCTGAAGAATGCCCGTGGATTTGCTGCGATTACGAATCCATTGGTTAACTCCTACAAGCGGATGGTTCCAGGTTATGAGGCTCCTGTCTATGCTGCCTGGTCGGCATCAAACCGTTCAGCTCTGGCTCGTATCCCGGCCTCACGTGGTTTGGGGACACGTGTTGAGATTCGTTGTCCTGATCCCACATGTAACCCTTATCTGGCTCTGGCCATGATGCTTAATTCGGGCTTGGATGGTATCAAAAACAAATTGACTCCGCCAGCTTCTGTGGACCGGGATCTTTTCAAAATGACTGGTGCTGAGATGGATGAGGCTGAAGTCAAGGTTATGCCTGGAAGTCTCAAGGAGGCCATTGATGAGCTTGCGGCCAACCCCATTGCCCGTGAGACCCTGGGTGACCATATCTTTGAGAAATATATCGAGGCTAAGGAAAAAGAGTGGGATAGTTATCGTACCGCAGTTACTGACTGGGAGCTTAAGACCTACTTGAGCGTCTATTAATCAAGTTGTTCTGCCAGTCGTCAGGCAAAACCCCCGTCGCCTTCAGGAAAGGTGGCGGGGGTTTTGTCGTTTGGGCACATGGCTGCCTCGACATGTTTTATTTGCATGGGTGAGTTCTGTTCTGCTTGCTTTGTACCTCTTTGGCAGGGAAGGTAATGACTGTAATGATATGGTTGCAATAGCCTCTTGTTCTGATTTTTCTTGAACTTGGGTATGGATCGTGTATTTATCTGATATGCTGTGTGATTTTTAGGCCAATGGATGAGGTATGAGTCGAAGTAAAACAAAAGACCCGCAGTTGTTTGGTGATCTGGCCACGAAGTTGGCCCGACGGCAGGGATGGCAGGAACAGCTGGATCTGCATTCGTTGTTCCTGACCTGGCCCGAACTGGTGGATGCAGATACCGCAGCCCATGCTCAGCCTTTGAAAATAGAACGCCGCGTGTTGTGGCTGGAAGTGGAGAATTCTGCCTGGTTGCAGCAGCTGCAGTACCAGACGTCTGTTCTGTTGGAAATCTTGAACAAGTCCCTGAAAAGAAGTAAGTTGGATGGAATAAGGCTGGTGCTGGTTGATCAGGTACGGAAGAAAGCAGAGCCGAAAAAAGCGAAAGTTCTTTATGTCCGACCACCGGTAGAGGAACAGGAAGCTTTTCAGCGTCACTTGCTGACCATTGAGGACGAAAAAATCCGTGAGGCATTGATGCGCTACTGGTATCTCGCGCACGCCTGTCAACGGGTCGAGTAAGGCCATCTTTTGTAAAGAACAATTTGTCTGTAGGTAAGGATAAACGGGTAACAACGTTTGCGTGATTTCTCTGTTCGTATGTTCACTTATGTAAATGCAGGAAGTGAAAAAAGAGTGATTTCGCAAAGTGATTCAAGGTCGCAAGGCCCACACGAACCGGGGAAGTTGTGTCGTCAATGATTTATGACAGTGTGTTGGGAGCCATCGGGAATACCCCGCTGGTCCGTATTAATCGAATCCATACGAGTGAGGCGGTGCAGATTTATGCCAAGCTTGAGGCGACTAATCCCGGAGGTTCGGTCAAGGAGCGAATTTCTCTGGCCATGATTGAGGCCGGTGAGGCTGCCGGAGAACTGACTCCGGATAAGATTGTGCTTGAGGCCACCAGCGGCAATACCGGGATCGGTCTGGCCATGGTTTGCGCGGCCAAAGGTTATCGCTGCCAGTTAGTCATGTCCGAATCGGCATCTCTTGAGCGGCGTAAGGTGATGCAGGCCTATGGCGCAGAAATTCTGCTCACCCCTGCAGCCCGGAGTACCGATGGGGCTATCGAAAAGGCTTATGCCATGGTCAGGGAGCACCCGGATCGCTACTTCCTGACGGATCAGTTCAATAACGAGGCTAATTGGCAGGCCCACTATAATCACACCGCTCCCGAGATCTGGGAGCAGACAGGCGGCCGGGTTACCCATATTGTGACGACCCTTGGAACATCCGGTACGGCCATGGGCTTGAGTCGCTGGTTTTCCGAGCACCAGCCGCAGGTCTGTATTCGGGCGGTGGAGCCCCATCGTGGTCATAAGATCCAGGGGCTTAAAAACATGAAGGAGTCGTATCGACCTGGGATTTTTGATAAATCAAGGCCGGACGAAATCGTCAGTATCAACGATGATGATGCATTCCGCATGGCCCGACTTTTGGCGCGCAAGGAGGGTATCCTGGCTGGCATGAGTGGGGGGGCAGGTATGTTCTCGGCCATTGAGCTGGCCCAGAGTCTGGAGAATGGATTCGTTGTTGTTATTCTGCCCGACAGCGGTGAGCGTTACCTGAGCACTCCGCTCTTTACCCGTACTGCACCGGTGGAAGAAAAAAAATTACAACTTCGCTTTTACAACACCTTGAGCAAGAAGAAGGATGTTTTTCAGGCGCAACCCAATAAACGGGTCACCTTCTACACCTGTGGGCCGACGGCCTATGAACCGGCCAACCTGTCTTTATGTAGGCGCTTTATTGTTTCCGACTTAATTGTTCGCTATCTCGAGAGCAAGGGCCTGACCGTTGAGTCGTACATGAACTTTACTGATCTTGACGACAATACCATTGCCGGAGCCGATAAGGCCGATCAGTCGCTTAAAGAGTTTACCTCCCGTTACATTGACGGCTTCATGGCGGCGATCGATGGCCTTGGTGTCAAACGGGCCACAGGGTATCCGCTGGCATCGGAGCATGTGGCCGATATGATCGAGATTACCCATGAACTGATCCACAAGGGCTATGCCTATGAAAAAAATGGCTCGATTTATTTTGATATCTCCAAGTTCAAGCGCTACGGTCGGTTGTCAGGTATTGATCTGAGTAAGATTCAGCTCGGTCACACCGTGGATCTTGATAATTACGAAAAGGATAATCCGCGCGATTTTACCCTGCTCAAGCGTTCGACTCTGGCCGAGTTGAAAAAAGGAGTTTTCTTTGAAACTGATTGGGGGAATGTGCGTCCCGGCTGGCATATTGAATGTTCGGCCATGTCGACCCGGTATCTCGGTGAAACTCTGGATATACACACCAGCAGCCGCGACTTGATCTTTCCTCACCATGAGAACGAAATTGCCATAGCCGAGGCGTTGACCGACAAGCCTCTGGCGCGTTACTGGTTACACTCAGAGCTGCTTCTGGTGGATGGGAAGAAGATGTCCAGTGAGAATAATAACGTGGTGACACTGGATGATGTGATTCTGCGTGGCTTTACCGCACGTGAGGTTCGCTTTATGATTCTCTCTGTTCATTACCGAAAACCATTGAATTTTTCGTTTAAACGACTGGTCAATGTGCGCACTGCCTTGCGCAGAATTGATGAATTTACCTGCAAGCTATTGTGTCTCCCGCCGGGCAAGCCTCATCCGGAGGTTGCAGCTTTTGTGACCACCATGGAGGAACAGTTTTTTGAGGCCATGGATGACGATCTTAATGTGTCTAAGGCCATGGGGGCGGTCTATAATTTTATTAAGAAGACGCAGCCTATTCTTCATGTGAATCATCTGGATCAGGATCAGAAGCAGTATGTTCTGGCCAGCTTCAAACGATTAAACCAGATCCTTGGTATTTTTCGATTGAAGGGGTGTCCTTTGGCTCCGGGGGTTAATGATCTGATTGCCCGTCGTGAGCAGGCCCGCAAAGAGAAAAACTGGCAAGAGGCCGATAACGCCCGTGATGAGCTTCTACGACGGGGGGTTCAGATCATCGACACGATCACCGGCCCGGTCTGGAAGCCCTTGCGGGAAGAATAGCAGGAAAAGGTAGTTGTTTTTGGCTGATGATCAGGGTACATTATCCGCCTTCACCAAGATGGCAATTATACATGCGCCAATAGCTCAGCTGGATAGAGCAACGGCCTTCTAAGCCGTAGGTCGCAGGTTCGAATCCTGCTTGGCGTACCAATAGTAAAAACGGGGTATCCGGATTTTCACCGGATACCCCGTTTTTACTATTGGTGTTCCCTGAGTTGCCAAGCCTATTTCCAGGCAATCATGCGGTTCAGGCCTGAACAGAGTTACCCCTCCCCCACCATGTCCAGGTCATTACTGTACCATGCTTTTAGTCTGAAAGGTGTTGAGTATCGTTTAACCAAATTCGACGTTTTTGGGTAGATTTACAGGTTGATTTGACTGGAAAGGTTGCAGGTGATATCTTTAAGTAAGATGTCTTTGGTAAATGGAGGGTGTTGTGAAGGTACCAGAACATGATAGAAGAAATAGATATCGTGCGCCTATGGGGACCACGGTCAGCTGGAGTACAGACCGAAGTCTCTGGTATGTGGACAGCGCAAGAGATGTCAGTACCATGGGTATACTCCTGATGGATCGGCGGCCAATAACACTTGGTTCAATCGTCACCCTCATGTTCAATCTTCCCAACAGTGGGGAGCGTCCCCCCGTTGTCACTGAAAGCACGGTCGTTCGCGTTGTCTCTCGTTACGGTCGTCTGCGTGGCCACGGCCTTTGTTTCGATCTGCTTACTGAGTACGATTACGAAATAATCCAGAACTATGTTTTTCGGATTCTCGGGCTCTCCAAAGACCAGGTAACTGGTGCTGGTCTAGCTGGCAATATATGCAGAAAATTTGAACATTAAACGACTTACCC
The DNA here is from genome assembly GCA_014381505.1 of Candidatus Desulfatifera sulfidica. Classification (GTDB taxonomy): domain Bacteria; phylum Desulfobacterota; class Desulfobulbia; order Desulfobulbales; family Desulfocapsaceae; genus Desulfatifera; species Desulfatifera sulfidica. The sequence goes on from JACNLK010000089.1 coordinate 6,511, forward strand.
TGGGTGCGGGAGGTCGTGTCCTGGGTTGTTGTTGCGCTCATTGCACCGGGAAGTTTGGGTGCCCCCTCAGTTTTTTAAGATGCTTGATTGCCTGCTGACTCTTTGATGTAAATTTCCTGATGTATGAGAATGGGCGGCAGTGGTTGAAGTGCCCCCTTGTTTGTCCCGTTCGTCCACAGGTGGATGGGATTTTTTATGGACTCAGTTGAGATCTGAGCCGTTCCGCCCTGATTCCCGGAGCCGGATGGCTGGAGAGAAAGGAGTGGTCGCTGCCCAGGGTTGCCAGTTTCTTCAGTGCACTGACTGCGCTGTGTGGGGTGTGGCCCTGGCGTTGCAGGAAGGCCAGTCCGTAGTCATCGGCTTCACGTTCTTCATGCTGGGAGAACTGGGCATTGAGCAGTGTTTCGCTGAAGCCGCCGAGTTGTGAGGCGGCAAGACTTCCCAGGATATTTTGTTGTGAGGCAATGCCTTTACGCACGGCGCTGGCTGCATAGGCGAGCTGGATTTTTTTACGGATGTGTTTTAGAGCCACATGGCCCATCTCGTGACCGATAACAAAACGCAGTTCATCGTCATCCATCATGTCCATGAGTCCGCTGTAGATACGGATTGTCCCATCTGCCATGGCAAAGGCGTTCACCTCGGATGAGAGGTAGACCCTGTAGTTGAAGCGGATGCCGTCTGCTTCCTGGTAGCTGCCGACCAGTCTCAGTAGTCGTTGGGCATAGTTGTTTCCTGCCGGAGCAATCTGGCTCTTTTGGTCGGTTATCAACGCTGCCTGGCTGGCCAGTTGCCGGACTTCCTCGTTGGAGAGGGTTGCGGCTTTGACTGCCTCAAGACCTGCTTCAGTGACGAGTTGGATATTCGTGTTCTCGCAACCTGAGAGCAGGAAAAGGAATAGTGTGAGCAGGTATGTCAGATGTTTCATGGGATGTTGTTTTGTATCTCCTGGAAAAAGATCAGTAATCAGTATAAATTGTGGGTAACTGTTTCATTCATAGTACGTTGAGTATAACAGGTTGTTTGAGTCATTGCATAGTGTGGGCTGGAATACGGATTGTAAGAGTGCTGTGTTCTGAAAAAGAAGCAATGGTTCGTATGTTCTTTCCGGGCAGGTGTGTTTTGATTGAGTAATAAATGGCAATTGAGGATATCTAGACCATGAAAAATAAAAAAAGTATACTGGCCTGTGCCCTGTGTTTAGCCTTGCTGGCATCACCTGTCTGGTCGGCTCCGGATTACAGCGCCATGAGCAATGACGAGATGGCGGCCATGCGTGGCAATATGCGTGATGTCAGTGCAGAGGAAAGGGCATCTTTTCAGAGTGAGTGGCAGAGTCGAATTCAGCAGATGAGCCCGGAAGAACGGCAAAAGGCGGTTGGTCGGCCTGACAATGCTCCGGCCGACGGAACAGGGGCCGGTGGAGTTCGTAATCGTAACCGACAGCAGTTCCGCGATCAGGCACAGAGTGCAGGCGATGGGTTGCGCAGGCCCAGAAGTGGAGGGAAGGGCGGTGGTGGCCGGCGCTGATTCGCAACTTACAGTGGCATCGGACTGTTTGTTTGAGCATATTCCTTTGGAACTTGAGCGGGCATTGAAGTCCGAACTGACCATTGATAATCCAAAATATGTGGCGGCTCGAGGGTGTTCAAAATTCTGTGTCAGTAAACTAAAAGCTGATATATTCAGCTAGA
>JACNLK010000090.1 GCA_014381505.1 Candidatus Desulfatifera sulfidica
TTAGTTTGGTGCCTGAGCTCGCAATCGGTGATTGCCTTGTCGCTGATCAGGGATTGTGTGGTGAGGGAACTTCAGCATATTATTCCAAGGATCCGGAACCGAAACCTTCAGCTGATTTATGTGGTCGGCTGCAGCGGATTCTTGACCGCGCACAGATGAGTTGGCATAAAGGTCGAATCTGGTCCACTGATGCCCCTTATCGCGAGGCACGCTCCCTGCTGCGCGAGGTGCATGAGCGCCATGGAATCGTGGCGGTGGATATGGAGTATACGGCCTTGTGCACTGTTGCCGCTTTTCGTGGCGTGAAACTGGCCGCTCTTTTTGTGATCTCTGATGAGATCTGGCGTAAACAGTGGACTGCCGGGTTCACTCGCAGCGATTTTAAGCTGCAATTGCGACAGACAATCACTGAACTTCTGGCGGCCATGGCTGCTGGCAATTTTTCAGAACAATCTTCAGGAGGGCAGGATAATGCCTAGCTTGCATCTGGTCAGCCTGGGCTGTCCTAAAAATCTGGTCGACTCCGAGTTGATGCTTGGCCTTCTGGAACAGGATGGATGGCAGGTGGTTGAGGATCCCCGGCTGGCTGACCTTTTATTGATCAATACGTGTGGCTTTATTCAGTCGGCAGTTGAAGAGGCCATTGCTGAGATCCTTGATCTGAGCGTGTACAAACAGGAAAATCCGGAAAAGTTTCTTGTTGTCACCGGCTGCCTGGTTCAGCGCTACGGGGCTGAATTGATCAATGAGTTGCCTGAGGTTGATCTGTTTCTCGGTACCGAAGCTGTACCCGAGATAGTGGCTCAGATTAATGATCTGCGTCAGGGGGAATTGGTGGATAAGGTCCTGGTCCCTGGTCCATTTCTCATGACCAGTGATTTACCCCGACGGATTTCAACTCCGTTTTACCGCAGCTGGCTCAAAATTACCGAGGGGTGTGATAATCGTTGTTCCTATTGCCTGATTCCGTCGATTCGCGGTGATTTGAGGAGTCGGACCATTGATGACTTGACCGTTGAGGCGGTTCGACTGGAGTCCGGTGGGGTGCGTGAATTGTGCCTCATTGCCCAGGATCTTACAGCCTATGGTGACGATCTTCAATCTGGCGTGGCCCTCCCTGATCTGCTGAAGAATCTATTGACCGAGACGACAATTCCCTGGCTGCGTCTTCTCTATCTTTACCCCGCAGGGGTGAACGAGCGCCTGTTGGAGCTAATGGCCCGCGAAAATCGGATATTGCCTTATCTTGATATCCCCATGCAGCATGTCAGCTCTGCGGTTCTCAGGCGCATGAACCGACGGTATACCACGGAAGATTTATACGCAATGATTGATATGATTCGTCAATATCTACCCGATGTGGCCTTGCGGACGACAATGATGGTCGGCTTTCCTGGTGAGACCGAGGCCGACGTTCGCGAGCTAGAAGCTTTTCTCCGTTCTGCCCGTATTGACCATGTTGGTTCCTTTGTGTATGCCAATGAACCGGGCGCGCCTTCGGAGCTGTTTGCTGGGCAGGTGGACGATGGTGAGGGGCAGGAAAGGATGGCCCGCATCATGGCTGTGCAAAGCGAGGTCTCAGCTGGACTCCAGCAACGGTATGTGGGTCGGATTGAACCCGTTCTGCTGGAGGGGCTGAGTCGTGAAAGCGATTTGCTGCTTGAGGGCAGAACCCGTTTCCAGGCCCCGGATATCGACGGCTGCGTCTATATTACAGATGGGGAGGCAATGCCTGGCGATATTGTACAGGTTCGCATCAATGAGGCCCAGATTTATGACCTGGTTGGTGAGATCGTGGGCCCGGCCTGAAAGGCCGCCCCGGTGTGATGGGTGTGTGCAGTTGTGCAGTACGGTCGGGGCTGCGTGGGATATAACGGGACTGAATCTGCTAACGGCAAGGCTTGTACGCATACGGTCTGTTGAGAGAGCAGCGAAAAAACACTACTACAGTTGGGACAAGGCGCCATCCTTGTGACGTCAAATCTTATTTGCCCTTGTTGACCCGCTCACGCAGGTCTTTGCCGACCTTGAAGAATGGCAGCTTTTTTGGTTTGACCTTAATTTTCTTGCCGCTTTTTGGGTTTCGGCCTTCGTAGGAGTTGTAATCTTTGATGACGAAGCTGCCAAATCCTCGAATTTCAATATTTTCTCCCCGTGTCAAAGCTTTTGCCATGGAGTCGATGATGGTATTAGTGATTGCCGCCGCCTCCCGATGAGAGATATTGATTTTCTCTGACAGGGATTCAATAAGTTCTGATTTGTTCATGCCTTACTCCTGTTCGTGGGAATTGCAAGCGTTGAGGTGCATCGATTGAGTGTGTGAGTCTGAAAAAAATGTTCAATTACGGGATGTTATTGGTTGTGGTTCCATGTGTCAGACAATCTTTGTTGACCGGGGAGATGCGACGTTAACCTCTGTACTCTTAGAGTAACTGTTTAGATTTAATCAGCTATTTTTTCTTTTGTAAAGGAATTTTCTTTAAAAATATTTTTTTGATCTCTTCTGCTCCGAGTAATCGATATTTACCCACGTTCAAATTCCCCAGCTGAAGTTGCCCATAAGCTATGCGCTTGAGTTCGATTACTGGGTGGCCCACGGCCTGAAACATCTTGCGAACCTGCCTTTTCCGCCCTTCATGGATTGTGATCTCTATTCGTGTCAGTTTTCCCTCTTGTCCCTTTACTTGCAGAGTTGCCGGAGCGGTCATTCGACCCTCGAGCATGATACCGTGCCTGAGCTGGTTGAGTTTTTCGTAAGCAGGGCGACCTGAAACAAAGGCTTCATACGTTTTGGTTACTTCGTGACTGGGGTGTTGGATCTGCTGGGCAAGTTGCCCGTCGTTGGTGAGGAGAAGGGCCCCTGATGTGTCGAGATCAAGGCGTCCCACCGGGAAGATTCGTGTGGATATACCGGCTACCAGGTCAGTGACCATGGGGCGACCTTGAGGGTCAGAGAGGGTGGTGACGTAGCCGGTGGGTTTGTGGAGAAGGATGTATATGGGAGGCGCCTGCTTGCTAACGATCCGGTTTTTAAAACGAACCTCCTGGGTCTTCGGATCCACAGTTACACCCATGGTGGTGATGACCTGGCCGTCGACCTTTACCTGACCGTTCTGGATGTACTCTTCGGCCTTGCGGCGTGAGCAGATGCCGCAGTCGGCCAGGAATTTTTGCAGGCGAATCGGTTTACTCATCGCAGATGGGGCGGTAAAAGCTGCTTGCTGCGTTCATCCACCAGTTTTTTAGTGGCAGCGTCTACTTCAAGAACCTCGGTGTACCAGGGTTTCATCCTGCAGTCAAAAACAATGGGCGGGGTCAGCCCCACGTGGAAACGATTGACGTTGGTGGCGGCCCCGTGAAGATCTGCTGCTGGCTCAAAGCGAGTGAATAGAGTCCAGATAAACTCCTGCATTGAACAGGTGGCCTCCGCGCTGTTGTCCACCAGGACGATGACCGGCCAATTTTGCAGGTCAGGCCAGGTGCAAATTTTGGCTGGGAGGTCTGGATCTTCAGAGTATGGCGTTCCCTGGACTACCAGTGTTCCCGGGAGGAAGGCCTTGGGCCGATCGCAGCCAGATGGTAGAGATGTGTTGAAATGTTGTGGCAGTTCCCGTTTCTTTTCTTTGCCAAGGCCCAGCATCATGGCCTTGGAGCCCTTGTTTACTGATGGCCCCGTGTAGTCGGGGGTGTCTTGTGAAAAATTTGCAAAGACGAAGAGGTTGCGCTTCCATTCGATCCTTTCCCGGATATGACACCAGAGTGCGCCAAAATCGTTAAGATCGACGTCGCCATCGGTTGCGATCAGGAACTTGGTCAGGGACAGTTGCCCTTCTCCCAGGATACGCAGGCCGCAGGCAAAGGCTTCACGTGGGTAACGCTCCGAGACCCGAGCTGCGGCCAGGCAGTGAAATCCGGCCTCCCCGTAGGTTTTCAGCTCTTTGACGCCCTTCATGACCAGGGGGAAGAGCGGGGACAGTAAATCCTGGAGAAAGTCGCCAATAAAGAAGTCTTCCTGTCGTGGGCGACCAACGACAGTGGCCGGATAAATGGCCCCGTCACGGTGATAGAGGTGGCTGACCTGGAAGATTGGATAGTCGTGTTCCAGGGAGTTATAGCCATAATGGTCGCCAAAAGGACCTTCTGGATGGCGGATATGTGGCGGGACCTGACCCTTGATGGCAAACTCCACATTCCCAACCAGTTTGTGTCCGCCCCGTGGATCAGCGACCATGTTTAACTTTTTCCCCTGGAGTAATGAGGTGAGCATGAGTTCCGGGATATCTTCGGGCAGTGGGGCGATGGCCGCGAGCATCAGGGCAGGTGGTCCGCCGATGTAGAGTGTCATGGGCAGGGACTGGTTCATCTGTTCAGCTGCATGATAGTGGTATCCACCACCCTTATGGATCTGCCAGTGTATGCCGGTGGTTTTGGCGTCGTGGCGTTGGATCCGGTACATTCCCAGGTTGTGTCCTCCATTTTCAGGGTGCTCGGTATAGACCAGAGGCAGAGTGACAAACGGGCCACCGTCACTGTGCCAGGATGTAAGCATGGGCAGCGTGGTCAGGTCGGGCGTTTCCTGGCAGTGGTCCAGAATGGGACCATTTTTCTGCGTCTTTAGGCCGATTTTAAGACCATCCTGGATAAGTTGTCGTTGATCCCAGAGGGTCTTGAGTTTGAGCGGCATCATCTGTTCGGTCAGGTTGACCAGGTCGCGAACAAAGTTTTGCGGCCGGGAGCCAAAGGCCAGTTCCAGGCGGCGTCCAGTGCCGAACATATTGGTGATCACCGGAAAACTGCTTCCCTTGACCTTACTGAAAAACAGGGCCGGGCCCTGGCGGTCAATTACTCGGCGATGGATTTCAGCGATTTCAAGGTTGGGATCAACTTCCTGGTCGATCACCAGAAGGTCGTTTTCACGGCGTAAAAGATCGATGAAACTGCGAAGGTCAGTCAGGGGCTCGTGGGCCATGGTCAAGGAATCTCCTCGGGGTGATGATGGTGAGGGGTCTCTTCCCGGAGGAAGTGGGTGTGATACTCGTCTTCGCTCAGGTGTTCTTTGAACAGACCGGTGAGGGTGTTGGTTAAGGCCTCAATCTCGTCGCTATTCAGACGACTGCTGAGCAGTTCGGCAAATTCTTGCTGGCCGGCCAGTCTGAGGAACCAGGCAAAGGAACGCCGGTCGGTCTCCTGATTGAGGCCGAAACAGATTTGATGTGGGTCGAAATCCATGATGATGTCGTGTCTGGGGCTGAAGTGCTCAGATTATGAGGCACTGATCCGGCACACCACCTTGCGGGTCCGGGGGCCGTCGTATTCGCAGAAGAAGATCTTTTGCCAGGTTCCCAAAAGCAGTGTGCCATTTTCCACAAGGACGGTCAGGGAGCTGCCGGTCAGGGTGGCCATAATATGCGATGGAGAGTTGCCTTCCTGGTGTTGGAAGGGGTAGTCCAGGGGCACGAATTGGCGCAGTCCCTTGATCAGGTCGGTGCGAACTGCAGGGTCGGCCCCCTCGTTGATCGTCAGACCCGCTGTGGTGTGTGGGTTGAACAGGATGCAGGTCCCGGTGGCGATTTGACTCGCTCTCAGCTCAGCTTGAATCTGGGTGGTGATGTCCACCAGTTCCATGTGTTGGTGGGTACTGATGGTCACTGTGGTCTGATGCATGGGAATTCCCTAGAAAATACAGAGGCCGGGAGTAGGATTCCCGGCCTCTGTATAAAAAAATGCTGGACTGGTTTCGTCTCTAATTTTGCAGCTGCCAGTGACCGGAGTTGTCGCGACAGGCGGTGGTGTAGGTCTTTTCCGGTTGACCATCGATGATGGCGATGATCTCGGCTTGCCGGCAGGTACGTTGAGCTTTGGGCTCGACGTATGCCGGTTGGGGGGTGACTTCATAGTAATTACCCGAGTCCGGATTCTTCCAGGAGTTCTTCTGGCCAGAAACTCCGCGCTCATAGGTGTGATTGAGTTGTTCACGGTCATATTTGTCCATTTCGTTACCGACGATGTAGCCGAGCATGGTTCCGACAGCTGCTCCAATCAAGGTGGCCTCTGTATCATGTCCAATAGCCTGGCCCAAGAGTGCACCGCCCAATGCTCCGAGGGCAATGCCGGACTGGGCGTTATTTTCCTGATTGGCGCAGGAGGTGGTTAGCAGGGTGAGAGTCAAAATGAGCAACAGAGCGAGTTGTTTCATGGCACACCTTTGAGTTGAGTTTTTTTGGTAAAGGGTTTGTGTAGTAAAGTGTTCACTAAAAGAATGTGTTGGAGTCAGGTATTATGAATGATAAACATCTGTCCAATGGACTGTCAAGGAAGTTGGGCTGTTTCCATGGAGGAAACTTTCTAATTTGTCTTATCTTGACACACTGTTATGTTACCGCATACTATAGAGGAATTGGAAGAAGAAAGTTGTGCTGGGACGAATTGTCTGATTTTGCAGGTAGTCAGCCATGAACCAATGTCTTGACCCTGATGGAGGAATAAAAAAAATGCGATGGCCGAGCTGATTTTTTTGATAGGTTACAGGGCTGTCGGGAAGACGACCATTGGTCGGCAATTGGCTGCGCAACTGGGGTATGATTTTGTTGACAGTGATATTATGATCTGTGAAAACAAGGGGCAGACAGTGGCTGAGATTGTGGCTGCAGAGGGCTGGGCCGGTTTTCGTGCCGCTGAGGCAGCGGTTCTGGCCAGCCTTGTGCAGAGAAGACGCTGTGTGGTCGCCACTGGAGGTGGAGCAATACTCCATCAGGCTTTGTGGAAAGAGTTGAAACAAACAGGCGTGGTAGTCTGGCTGCGGGCTGAGCAGGATGTGATTTGCAGTCGAATCATGGGCGATGAAGCTACAGCCGGACAGCGACCGTCATTGACAGGTGGTGGTATTTGCAGCGAGGTGGTCACCGTGTTGGCCGAACGTGAACCCTTGTATCAAAAACTGGCTGACTTAACTGTTGATAGCGGTTGCATGACACCGCAGCAGGCGATGATGCAGATCGTGGACTTTGTCAGCCAGGATGGATGATGATATGTGTATTGATAATCAAGATGCTGTAAATGGTGAGATACAGGGGGCGAGGCTTCCAAAATTTGTCGTGACAGAATAGTTTGGCAATGATACGGCGCCATCATAAAAAAGTGGGATGAAATAATGGCAGGCAACACATTTGGTAAAGTCTTTCGGGTGACCACCTGGGGGGAGTCGCACGGCACTGGAGTTGGAGCGGTGATTGATGGCTGTCCGCCGGGACTGGTAATTGATCCTGTGGCTCTGCAGCGTGAGATGGACCGGCGTCGACCCGGTCAGGGGGGAGCGTCGAGCCCGCGAAAAGAGGCGGATCGGGTCGAAATTCTCTCCGGTATTTTTACTCCTTCTGGTGAAGAATTACCCCGGACCACAGGTACACCCATTTCTTTGGCAATCTATAATCAGGATGCGCATTCCAAATCGTATGATCATCTGCGGGAAATTTTTCGGCCTGGTCATGGAGACCTCACATATCTCAGTAAGTATGGAATTCGTGATCATCGAGGCGGTGGCCGTGCTTCTGCCCGGGAGACAGCGGCGCGGGAGGCAGCAGGGGGGATTGCCAGGATTTTTCTCGACAAATACGGATTTATGGTCCGGGCCCTTACCGTGGCCCTTGGCGGGATTCAGGTTCAGGAACGCGATCTGAAACAGAGTGAGCAGAACCGGGTTTTCTGTCCCGATGCCAAGGGCGCGGCAGGCATGGCAGAGCGTGTGCGTGCAGTACGCGCTGAAGGGGATACTCTGGGCGGGATTGTTGAGATCGTGGCTGACTGTCCAGCCGGTCTTGGTGAGCCGGTATTTGATAAACTTGAGGCTGAACTGGCCCATGGATTGATGTCCATTGGTGCGGTCAAGGGGGTGGAGATCGGTGCCGGTTTTGCAGTGGCCCATATGCTTGGTTCTGAAAACAATGATCCCCTGAGTCCGGAAGGCTTCAAGAGTAATAATGCAGGTGGTATTCTGGCTGGGATTTCCAATGGCGAGCAGCTGGTGATGCGCGTGGCCGTTAAACCTATCCCTTCCATTGGCAAGGAACAGCAGACTGTCAATTTGGCCAATGAGCCTGTTCAGATAACTATTGGAGGCCGTCACGATATTTCGGCTATTCCTCGAATTATTCCGGTCTGTGAGGCCATGGTGCGA
>JACNLK010000100.1 GCA_014381505.1 Candidatus Desulfatifera sulfidica
AGGGTTGGCATCAAGAATGACACCGCTGGTTGAGACGATCAAGGCGGGATCTTGAATTGCTGTGAAAATGTTTTCCCAGCGGTTGAGGGCCTGATTTAAGGCAAGATCGGTCTGCAATTGGTCAGTAATATCTATCCCGAAGAGAACCAGTCCGACCTTGCTTTTTTTGATTTCAGGGCGTATCGAGGCGTGCCAGTTGATAATCCTGGTTTGACAATCTTTTGTTTGCAGTTGTAGCTGAAAGTTGAGACTGTCACTGGCTCCTTTGAGAATTTGGCTAAAGAGTTGTTGTCCTTCTTTGCGCTTTTCTGGAGCGATGAGAATGTCAACCCAGTACTTACCAACAACCTCATTCTGTGAAAAACCTGTTACCTCTACAGCTTTACTGTTGAATGACAGAATCATTCCACAGGGGGAGATGGAAACCATCAGACCTTGAACAGTGTCAACAATCTCCTGATTGAAGTCGCGTTCGATTTGAAGACGGTTTCGCACATCAAGTGAGTAGAGGGCTAGAGAAATGTCGGAAGTGACTGTTGTTAAAAATTCTATTTCAGAACCAGTGAAGCAGTTTGTCTGGTCAGAGTGAATGTTCAAGACGCCGTATTCGTGCCCTTTATGGATAAGAGGCCAGCAGGTACAGGAGCGGAATCCGGTCTTTTGAGCAATTTCAAGTAATGAGGGGGCATCAGTTTCTTGGGTGATATCCTGAATAGCAACTGGTTTGCCGCTCAGAAGAGCTCTGGCGGCAGGGTTGGTGTCGTGCATATCTGTGACCACCTGCTCCACCAGGTTCATGCAATCTTTTTTTGGCAGATTGGCCGAAGTCAGCGCAACAAGAGGAGTGATGCCCGTTCCGTCCTCGTCTCGCTTACCAGCCCATACCAGGCAGTAGATCTCATTTTCCAGAATGATTTCACAACACTTATTCAGTAATGAATCCTGATCAAGTTGGTCGTCGTTCGCTGCATGAAGGTTACTGATGGCTGCAAGGAGTTTATTGCGGCGCTCAAAAAGTTCCAGAATTTTAATGGCATATGGTTGCATGTCTGGCTCAGCCTGATTTTTTGTGTTGGGGAAGATAAATGACACTGTTGTGTGGCAAAATGTGTTGTGTTGTGTGTCATTATACAGCACAAGTGTGGCATTTGTGAAACATAGTTGTCGTTTGGAGATGTTTATGCATCTCTTGTGCCGGTTTTACTGAATTGGTTATTTATGGAGAGGGGCAGAAGTGCTGAATGAAAAAAACCAAAATAATGGGGGCTGTTGGAACTGTAGGGATTAGCGATTGGGGGGGGGATGAGGCTTTGAGGAGTTGGGGGATGTGCTACTATTAAATAATTATTTAAAAATAAAGCAGGTTGTGGTGCGCATGGTGTGTGCTATGAACTAGGCGACGTTCTTCTTTTTGGTGGTAGAAGTGGCTAAGGATTTCTGTTGATCAATTTTCTTGGGAACCATTGTGTTTGACATGAAAGCAGTACAGAGCTTGCGTTTTTCATAGGGGCAGTCTGTGATGTTCCAGCAGGGAGTGTATTTAAGAAGTTTTTTGATGGCAGCAATGGAGACACCGTGGGTGTGTATCATTTCGCGAAGACACTCAATCCACTTGATATCGTCCATATTGAAGTAGCGCCACTTCCCCCTGCGGATCGGCGTGATTAAACCTTCTTGCTCATAAATACGCAGGGTCCGGGGATGGACTTCAAGCATCTTTGCGGCAATTCCAATGGTGAAAATAGCTTTGTCTTCAGCGATCATGCTAGGTCTCGTGTACTGTAGGGGGAGGGTCGGGACATTGTCTCAATGTCCCGACCCGGTAGTTACGTATTACTGCTTAACGGGATTAGTGCTTACCGTGTGATTTGAATGCCTGGCCAAAAAAGCGTTCGCCCAGGAGGAATCCAAGTCCAACTGTTCCAATTCCGCCAATCAGCAGGGCATATTCTGCAGCTGAAGGTGAGTATGACAAATAGGTGGCTGCGTTGTCATAGCCGGGGAAGTGAGGGACGGATAAGCCGGCTACGACCATGTCGTAGCGGGAAAAGAATTGACCAACCAGAACCATGAGGGCGGCAGTGGACATGGCTTGGATTGAATTAAGACGGCTCATCATCAGTAAGGCGAAGGGGAGTGCCAGACCGATACCCATTTCAAAAATCCAGAAATTTATAGAAAGAGGACCATTAACCAATGAATTAGCAGCTAAAATCATGCCTTCGGAACCGGCATAAGCATTTGCGAATTTCCAGAAGGTGGCAATGGTGATCAGGAACAGCATCAGGCCCATGACCTTACCGGCAGTCTGCATACCTTTGAAGGTATTTTCATCCATCTTCTTGCCGCGAATTATATGGGCGTAATGGGTGAACATGATAGTTGCCGAGGCACCACACAGGAAGGCACAACCCAGGAAAAAGATGGGTAGTTGAGATCCGTACCAGAAGGGGTGGGCATTGAGAGAGGCAAAAACTGAACCAAGATTACTGTTAGCTGAGGCTTCGGCCACGGCACCCATAACACCAAGAGTGATAGCAGCTGAATATTTTTTGGTGAGAATCAGATAGAATTCAACCAGCATGAACCCTACAGCCATTCCATACAGAGTTCCCATCCACCAGATGTTAGAGGTTAAGTTGGGAAAGAAGACGTTGCCGATGGGCATGCGCCAGGGATTCTCGATTTCAAGACCGATGACAAAGAAAGCCCCCATAATGGTGCAGATGGACATCCACACCATGCGGTTGGCAAGCGGAGAAAGATTGTTTCCACCGAAGATATGGCTGATAGCTGCCAGCAGACAGAGGCCAGTGGAAATGATGGCAAAAAAAGCATAAACACCGATAAGCATGCCCCAGGGCATTTCGCGAGTGTTGGCAAAGGCATGGTGGTGGCCGACGTACTGGGCCCAGGCTGCAGCGCCAACGCCGATGACCATCATGAGGCCAAACACAACCATAAGTTTGTTTACAAGGGGGGTGGCGACCCTTGGTTCAGCGGATGCCGTGAGTGAGAAAGTGTTGTTCATGGGTTCCTCCAGGAAATTAATTGGGGTTAAACGAAATGGGAAAATCCCTTTCATTATCAACTAGTTTTGGCTAATCGTTTTTTAATTATTTTGTTATGTGTGTTCAGGCTCTGTTTGGTTCCCGATTATTCTGCGCTTGAGTGCTGCTGGCTATGCGATAGAGGGCAACGATAACGACCGGTGCGGCAAAGGGGCCGGCGAGCAGGAAGAGGGCAAATGCGAACGTAAACCAAAAACCTTCACTCAGTGTGATCCTGTGCAGCTTACACGAAGATTGCTTCGTGTCTTTTTTCAGGATGTGAATTTTTGTATTTTGTTTCATGGGAGCCGTTTGTTTTTTGAAGTTATTAGTCAACTTGTAATATTCGTTGAGCAATACCTGTGCCATGTTGCAACACTAATGTGGTATTTTCATTCTTGTGGTCTTAATTGATTGATATGGTGATGGAACTGGAGTTGTACCTGGGCGTATTAAATGCTTAGTAGATATTTGGTGATTCATTAAACTTGACGCAATTGACGCATGGTGCGTCTTTACCTTGTTGCCGTTGGGCGCACAGTGCGTCTTGTGATGTGCGTGTTGTAATTATCTGAAAACATTGGCTAAAAATTCTTGTTTGTTCTGGAGAGGGGTGCTTGGGTCTGTTTATGTGTGTTGAAGGGAGCCGTGCTGAAATGTTGGTGTGTGACTAAACAACGTAAGATTAATGAGTTATGGGGATTATGGATGCGCCGGGAGTGGTTTGCTCCTGTGTGGCTCGAGGAACTGAGTTGAGGGCAGGGAGGGGAGGTGTGATCAGGTGTGTGGGGTTGATTCGTGGAACTGTGGTTAAAATAAAATAAAAACAGTGAGGTAGGCGGGTATGGGCGGCTGTTGACGGATGGGAAGGCTTGGGTGTGCGAATGTGGATGTGTGAAGTTGCTATTGAATGGGGAGTTGGCTGAGCTGGTAGATAACTTGACATAAAAAAGGTCAGCCCGAAAAATATTTCGAGCTGACCTTTTAAGGGAATGTAGGGTGTGAAAAGATCAGTGACCGCCGGTGTCGGGAGTAGTTCCCATGGCGCGATTGTAACCTTTTACTCCGATATGACAGGTGTTGCATTGTGTGTTGGATGCAAAAGCTGTCTCGCCGTCATGGCATGCGCCGCAGTATTGACCATCGTTGAGAGCGCGCATGGTGTAATTACCCGTGGCTGGTGCCGCGCCTACTTTCATGGCAAAAACATCACTGTGACATGATTCGCAGTCAAGGCCAATATCGTTGACGTGCTGGTCGTGACTGAAGATAACTGCCTTGACAGGAGCGGTCCAGATAATGGGGTCATCTGGGAGCTGATGGCATGCCGCGCAGTTCTCGTCAACACCAAAAGCCATGTCGCCATCATGGCAGACTCCGCAAAATTGTCCTTCTGCCATGGCTGCCATGGTGAACTGGCCAGTAGCCTCGGCAACGCCGCGTTGCATGGCAAATCCTCGTTTTTCAGCTACCATTTCGCTGTCGTGGCAGGATGAGCAGTCAAGGCCAATGTCGGCGGTATGGACTTTGTGGTCAAAGGATGCTGTAACCGGGGTGTTGAAGATTATGGTCGTCTTGGGACCGTAGGCTTGCACATCATAAGCCTCTTCAGCATGTCCGTTGCCAGTCAGAAAGAATGAGCCAGCCAGCAGGACGGTGGCAAACGTAATTATTTTGTTGTTGATCATTGTGTTATCTCCTACAAAATTGCTGGGATGTCGTTATGAAACTGGGATTAGTCGTTCATGTAGTAGATGTTCGGCATAGCCCCGGTTTCAGGACGCAGAACCCAGGCCACCTTGTCGCGTGCGTACAGGAGTTTGTAAGCGTCGCTTTTGGGGTCGGTGAGGTCTCCGAAGATCCGGACATCACCCGGGCAGGCCTCGGCGCAGGCCGTTGTTGTTTCGCCCTTGGACAGTCGGGTATCCCAGCAGAAGTTGCACTTGTCAACGGCACGGTTCTCTTCTTTGAAGTATCGGGCGTTGTATGGGCATGCGGCCATGCAGGTTTTGCAGCCAATGCAGCGTTTGTAGTGCATTCTGACAATACCGGTGGTCTTGTCTTTGTAGGTCGCAGTGGTGGGGCAGACTCGCACACAGGGGGGGCGGTTGCACTGATTGCAGAGAACGGGCATAAACGCGGTTTCAACGGCTTCGTTGGCAATTTTACGTTTCTTTTCAAGTATGGTGGTTCGGTAGCCGTAAGAGGGGACATTATTGGTTGTAACACAGGCCTCTTTGCATAATTCGCAGCCAACACAGCGGTTACCACGAATGACCATGGTGTAGTGGGGGCTGTAGGGGAATTTTCCGGCTTCAGGAACAGGACCGGACATGGCGCCGGCAGTGCGGGTTGAGGTCAGAGACAAAACGGTGCCGCCAAGAAATACGCCAGTGACAACCATGCCAAATTTAAGAAACTTACGTCTCTCCTCGGAAGGAAGTTGTTCAACTCCTTCATTTTCGAGTTTTTCCAGTTCGTTGATTTTCATTTCCATTTCCGTACTCCCTTGCTTTGGGTTTGGAATATAATTAAGGATTGAGTTGACAGTAATTGTTGAATTGTTTGATATCAGGGTAAAGTCGAATCAATATTGTGATTGACATTAATCTAGTATTTGATCATATTTTTAGTGAGAAATCAACTTGTAATCTATGCGTGGATCATGAGATGTATCGTCAAGAATCCATTTTATTTTTAGAAAATGAAATTTACACGCTTGGTATGTCCTGTCAAGGTATTTGTAATTAGTCACTTTTATGTTACCTGAGTCAGTTATTTTGTTTTGTTCACCGCGTGATTTTATATTCCGGGTGAGTGTTTAGAAAAGTGACGATATGAAGGGAAAGAATGCTTTTATTCTGCGTTAACTTTGTGAGAATGAACGGATGAATAGCGAACTGTTTTCTGAAAATGCCTTTGTGACAGTTGATCGTGACTGGGTGATTACATCATTTAATGAATGCGCTCTGGGTGTACTTGGTTGTGAGGAGGTGGATATCCTTGGTCGGCACTGTACGGAGGTCTTTTGCGGCGACCACCGTTTCGTTGGTGTCTGTGAAATTTTAGAAGCGGTTGTGGGGAAGCAGAGCATCAGTGAAATTACGGCCTCGTTTCCTGATTTTTATTTTACTGAAAGATCGCTCAGGCAGGCTCGTATAGTTCTTTTGCCTGGTGCGGATGACGCCTTTGTCGGGGCGTATGTTGGCTTTACAGATGTCGTTAATGCTCATCACGTATCCAGTTTTATTCTG
Organism: Candidatus Desulfatifera sulfidica; assembly: GCA_014381505.1. GTDB lineage: Bacteria > Desulfobacterota > Desulfobulbia > Desulfobulbales > Desulfocapsaceae > Desulfatifera > Desulfatifera sulfidica. Next base: position 6,305 of record JACNLK010000100.1, read on the forward strand.
GATAGTATTGCCACGGGGGTATTGACGTTAGACGGAGATAGAAAAATTACTTCGTTTAATAAAATGGCAGAGCAGATCACAGGATGGCGTGAGCGTGAAGTCCTTGGTCAGATGTATGAGCAGGTTTTGCACCCCCGTTCCTGTGGGGAAGCCTGTGCTGCTTTGCAGTCTGAGGATAAAACACATGATGTTTTTATTACCACGAAGGATCATCATATTCTTCCTGTTACAATGGCTGGCTCACCTCTTCGTGATGTTCATGGTAATGTGATTGGCGGTGTTGAAACCTTTGCTGATATAACATCCAGGATTGAACATCATATGATTCTTTCCTCGGTAGCAGACGGTGTTTTTGCTGTGGACCGTGATTGGAAAATAACCTCCCTCAATGCCGCTGCAGAGAGAATGACCGGTTGGAAGCGAGCTGAAGTCATTGGGAAATCCTGTAAGGATGTTTTTCGTTCAAGCGTCTGCGGCGATAACTGCGTTTTGGCGCAGGCTATCCAGGCTGGAAAGAATATCGTAGACCAGGATATCTTTGTTACCGGTAAAAAGGGCGACGCCCTTCCTGTTTGTATCAGCGCCTCGCCGTTGATTGATATGCATGGCGATGTGGTTGGTGGTGTTGAGACCTTTCGGGATAACTCCGAACGCCTTAAGACTGATTTGATTGTTGAGTCCGTTGCGGATGGCGTTTTTACTGTAGACCGTAATTGGCAAATTACCTCTTTTAACCGAGCTGCGGAATTGATTACCGGCTGGACCCGTGATGAGGCCGTGGGGCAGTATTGCAGTGATGTGTTTAAGTCTTCGATATGTGGTAAAAATTGTGCTATTGCCGAGAGTCTTTATAGTGGCGCGCCTGTTGCTAACCGCTCCATAGAGGTGGAAGGGCGTGATGGGAAAAAAATTCCTATCAGTATTAGTGCCGCGCCCCTGGTTGATCATGAAGGTAATGTGGTTGGCGGGGTTGAAACTTTCCGCGATCTAACGGTGGAGGCGAGTCTGCGTAAGCAGTTGACTCGTAATTATACCTTTGATCAGATTATCTCCAAAAGTGCTTCCATGCAGCGCATGTTTCAAATCATGCCTGAGATTGCCCGTAGTAATAGTAATGTTTTGGTTTTAGGTGATAGTGGTACTGGTAAGGAATTGGTGGCCAGGGCGCTTTTTAATGCCTCGACCCGGAACAAAGATCCTTTTGTGGTGGTTAACTGCGGGGCTCTGCCTGATACCTTGCTTGAGTCTGAGCTTTTTGGCTATAAGGCAGGAGCTTTTACAGATGCCCGAAAGGATAAGCAGGGGCGTTTTGCTGCGGCAGAAGGTGGAACAATCTTTCTTGATGAAATTGGTGATATCCCTCAGTCTTTGCAGGTCAAGCTTTTGCGTGTTCTGCAGAACAAAGTTTATGAGCCTTTGGGGAGTAATGTCTCAGTTAAGGCCGACGTTCGGATTATTGCGGCGACCAATCGTAATCTTGCAGAATCTGTGGCGGAAGGAACTTTCCGTGAGGACCTTTATTATCGCCTGAATGTCGTCAAGATTAATTTACCCCCCCTGCGTGAGCGCATGGAAGATATACCTCTGCTCATCGATCATTTTGTTGAGCAGTTTCGTGCTGAAAAGACAAAGGATATTGTCGGGGTGAGCCCTGGTGTCTTAAGCGTCCTTATGCATTATGACTATCCTGGAAATATTCGGGAACGTGAAAATATTATAGAGTATGACT
>JACNLK010000091.1 GCA_014381505.1 Candidatus Desulfatifera sulfidica
CGACCATGCATATCTTTCCCCATTCCGTTCACACCACGTTCAGCTTTAAAATGCGACCGATACCTGAAGTCCATCAACGAACGGAGTCGGCTCTTAGCCACAAGAATAATACTGCCGCCACGACCTCCGTCACCGCCATTGGGACCACCCTTGGGCACGTATTTCTCACGGCGGAAGCTCACACAACCATTCCCGCCGTCACCGGCCTTAACAAAAAATTTCGCTTCATCCACAAAGGCCATACAAATTATCCCTGTTCATCAAAAATAATAATTTTATAAAATGCAGAAAAAATCTGCCAACAATAAACATTCACAACGCTCTACAACACTCAATCCGCCGCGCCACACAAAGTGGCAGCACTGCGAAAAATCGTCTCAAAACATGACAATACCATGAAAATAAAGAAGCCCGGCCATCAATTCACATTCATTGAGGCCGGGCTTATGTTCAGCTCCATGATTATCTCAACTTCTGCGAGACAATCAAGGTTATATGATGCTATCAGGCTACAGGATACACGCTTACCCGTTTCTTGTTCCCGGCAAAATCCTCAAATGTCACAACACCATCAACCTTGGCAAACAAAGTATAATCACGACCACAACCCACATTGGTCCCGGGGTGAATCTTAGTGCCGAGTTGACGAACCAGGATATTACCGGAACGCACTACCTCTCCACCAAATTTTTTAACTCCACGCCGTTGACCAGCACTATCGCGTCCATTCCTTGAACTACCACCTGCTTTTTTATGAGCCATCTTCTATTCCTCCAGGCCGCTTTTCCAGTAATGAGAGAAAAACAAGCCGCGTATTTTCGTTACCAGATCGTCAAATCGCCAAATCACCAAGTTGTCAAATCAGGCGCTGACTTCCTCGATCTGCAATGCTGTATAAAGCTGACGATGACCATTTTTGACCTTATAGCCCTTGCGACGCTTCTTTTTAAAGACCAGGACTTTCTTCGCCTTACCCTGCTCAGCAATTTTAGCCACGACCTTGGCGCTCTCAAGTACAGGCTGGCCAACTTTGACATTCTCGCCATCGACTACCATCAGCACATCGCTGAGTTCGACGGTATCGCCAACACTTCCCTCAATCTTTTCAACACGCAGAAGGTCGCCGCTGCTGACCTGATACTGCTTTCCACCGGTACGTACTATCGCATACATTGTCATCTTCCTTTAAAAACAAAACAACTTGATATTTTGAAGCCCGATGCCGGGCACCTTCAATTCCGCAAAGAAATCATCAATTGACAACTTTTACCCTAGAATGTCAACACATTTCCACAAATAGCTACAACAATTCAACAGGCAACAATCCAAACACTCGGTACCCGCATACGCCTACACTTCCATCAATAACCCAAGCGAATTCTTTCCTTTTCCTGACGAATAGCACAGGCCTGCTCAAACGCCTTTTTTTTGCCATGCCTCGCGATGGAAACAGACGTTTTTCCCTGACGGCCCAGGGGGGTCACCCAACTCACCTCATAACGATTTTTATCATCATTCAAACGAACACCAACCACACCTGTCCCGGAATGGCCAACGGTGACCATGTGCTTATTGGTTCTGATCTTTCCCAGCTGGCGCTCGATATTATCCCGCCATGCGATGGCTGACAAAAGGCTTGAATAGCGCCCTCCGCATTTACGGTCAGAAAAAAATTTAGAATGCGTCTTCCCCAGATATCGCACACGAACATACCACCCATGGGTACGCTTGGCCTCCTGGTCAATTCGGGCTATGTCCTTATGTTTATCCAGTACAGTCTTTTTCTTAAACGTTTCAGCCATTGGAAGTCATAAATGTTGATCCCCACGAGGGGCTTGATTAGTATAGAGTGATTTGTATTACAATACAGAGCCTACACCCGTCACAACTGAAGACAGAATGCAAAAAAGTTACTTAGTGTGTCTGTTAGGAACTGTCAACCTCTTTTCAACCACGAATACCCAAAAAAGCACACCTGCTCCCATGAATCCCCACACACCACAACCAGACACCGCACAGCCACCTGTTGAGACCTTGTTTCATGAACTACACAAAACCATCAAGACCCTGAGGGGTCCCAAGGGATGCCCTTGGGATATAAAGCAGACCAACGACTCTTTAAAAAAATATTTACAGGAAGAGATGACTGAAACAATCTCTGCCATGGACGATAGCAATTATGACAATCTCTGCGAGGAGCTTGGAGACCTGTTATTCCTGATTCTCCTTGCAACCGAGGTAAACAAGGAGAATGGCCATTTTGGCCTGGCTGATGTAATTACTCAAATTACCAGCAAGATGATTCGCCGTCACCCGCATGTCTTTGGCAATATCAGTTGCGACGACGAGACCCTGCTCAATAAGCAATGGGAGGCCATCAAATCGCAGGAAAAACGCGGAAAAACAGTTTGACATGGCCCCTAAAGAATAGTAAATTATTTTTCTTTTATAAATCGAGAATCGAACAGATGTTTGTTTCTCGCCATCGCAGTTGGATAACTGCTGGAATCTCCGGCCTGATTCAGAATCAACCGGAGTCCCTCTTCGCCCCAAATATGGGGCCAAACATGGATCAACAAGATCCACCAACCATGCGTCCACGAGGAGGAACACATGAGAAGGTATGAAACGATCTACATTCTTCGCCCGAATATGAGCGAAACTGAGATCAGCAGCATCATTGACAACACCACAGCAATCCTGACCAGCAATGGTGGAACAACTATCCAGCTTGATAAATGGGGCATGCGCAAACTTGCCTATGAAATCAAGAAAGAGTCCCTGGGATATTATGTGTATTGTGATTACACAGCTAACCCCGCCGAATGCGCAGAGATGGAGCGCAAGTTCCGGATTGACGACTCAGTACTCAAATATATGACCGTTAAACTGAACAAAGACATCAGCAGTGAAGAAGTAGCAGCAGTCATGGCAGAAATCGAATCCCGTGATGCCGCCAATGCCGCTGCCGCAGATGAAGAAAATGCGGAAGCCGCTGTCGACAGTCAAGATCAAGCAGATTCAGCCGCCGAATAAATCCTGAAACAGGGTATCAATATATATAAGGAGCATCACATGCCAGCGCCGAAAAAAAGAACATTCCAGAGGGCTCGGGTTTGTCGTTACTGCACCACCGACAAAGACCAGATTATTGATTATAAAGACACCAAGCAATTACGTTATTTCATTTCAGAACGTGGTAAGATTATGCCTCGTCGTATCTCGGGAACTTGCGCTACCCACCAGCGTCAGTTGTGCGAGGCGATCAAGCGTGCTCGACAGATCGCCTTACTGCCCTATTCTGGAGTAAACCTGAGATAATAAGACTGATTCGGGAGCAGTCACAAAGTGAAACAGGTTGAAGAACAACCCTACGGCCCAATGATTATCGCCAAGATTGTTCTCATTTCATTTGCAATCTTAGTGCCGGCGATTCTTGGTCCAGCTTTTTCCTGGGTTCACGTCCTGCTTCCGCTTCTTGTTTTTTATTACCTCTGTCACTCCGACGTTGAAAGTGGCAGACGACATGTTCTGTACGGAACAGCATTAGGCCTGATCGTCGCCGTCTTCAGCGGAATCATCGGACCAGCACTTTTCTCGCTGACCATGATTCCGGCAGGATTTACTCTGGCATCTGCAGTGGCAAGGGAAGAGAGCCCAGCATTGGCTGGACTCAGAACAACTCTGGTTTTGGGTGCCAGTTGGTTTGTTTTTGCTGCAATTATAGGGATGGCCAACGGCAATCACCCCTATACGCTGTACCTGGCCTCTCTCGACCAGGGTTTTGACGAGATACTCGACCAGTATAAGTCAACTGGCAATATGCCCCAGGAAACGCTTTATCTCCTGGAACAGACCTTTGCACAGTTCAAATACTGGCTGCCTCGTTTGATGCCGTCTTTACTTGCCAGCATCACCCTGTTTGTAGCATGGCTCGTTATGATACTCGGCAATCAACTCCTGAGCAGAGGTTCCGGAGTTGGCCCGTGGCCAAACTATAAATACTGGCAACTGCCGGACAGACTGGTCTGGCTGGTCATCAGTGGTGCCTTGCTGGCCCTGATACCCATTGAATCGTTCAGAACCACTGGTCTGAACATTCTGGTCGTCGCGAGTGTCATATATTGTTTTCAAGGACTCGCTGTAGTCCTCTTTCTCTTCCAGAAATGGAAGGTCCCGGTCATGATGCGGATGGTATTGATTACGATCATCGTCCTTCAATCGCTGGGAACGGTTGTTTTGGCCGGAGTCGGCCTGGCAGATGTGTGGTTGGACCTGCGAAAAATGCAGCCGCCAAAACAACCTGACACCAAGGATATAACATAGAGGGGTTTCCCCCTCTGCTTGAACATACATTAAGGAGTAAGCAATGGAACTCATCCTCAAAGAAACCCTCGACAACCTCGGCCAGGAAGGCGAAATCGTCAAGGTCAAACCTGGTTACGGTCGCAACTATTTGCTTCCCCAAGGTAAAGCAGTCATGGCTAACGCCGCCAACCGCTCCATCTTCGAGCGAAATCAGGCCGCGATCCTGGCCCGCATTGAAGGCAAGCGTATTGTTGCCGAGCAACTGGCCAAAAAACTGACTGGTATCACCATCACCATCAACCAGCTTGCTGGTACTGACGAACGCCTCTTTGGTTCTGTCACCAGCGCTGATCTCTCGGAAAAACTTGCCGAGCTCAACATTGTTGTTGACCGCAAGAACATCCTGCTCACTGACCCCATCAAGACTCTTGGTGATTTCACCGTACCAGTCAAGGTGGGCTTCCAGATGACCACCGACATTCAGGTTTCAGTTACGCCTCTTACCCAGGAAGCGTAAGTATTGCACCAAACTGCCTGACCGGTTACCTTGCTTTCACCGGGGGTAACGTAAGTATTGCATATGGATTGCAGCCTCCTGTGCTGCAATCCATATCGCATTTTAATGAGTCGCAGTATACCCCGCTGGAAAACACTGACCGTTTCACCTCTGAGAGATTCGTTAACATTCGTTTTTTTTGTTAGAGCCAGCTATTTCCCTAAGCCCCTTCTGGTGAGGATGATGAGATAAATGACTGACCCCCTCTCCTTTTTAACAGCAGCTCCTCCCCTGGCTGGCGGCAAGATTCCCCCGCAGAATCTTGAAGCCGAACAATCAGTCCTGGGCACCATCCTCCTTAAAGATGATTCGCTCACCTCGGTCCTTGAACTGATCGACAGCACGGATTTTTACCGAGAAAGTCACAAGATGATCTTCGAGGCCATGCTGCAACTTTTCGAACGAAGTGAACCCCAAGACCTTGTCACACTGACCAACGAATTACACAATCAAAACCAGCTCGAAAAAGCCGGCGGCGCTTCATACCTTGCCACCCTGACATCCATTGTTCCGGCTACGGCCAACCTGATTTACTACGCCAGAATTATCCGTCAAAAATCAGTCCTGCGTAAACTCATTCGCGTCAACAGCGAGATCGCTGAACGCTGCTACCACGAACAGGGTGATATCGGTCTACTTGTTGACGAAGCGGAACAATCTATATTTGAAATTGCCCATAGCCGAAGCTCTCAAAGCTTCACTGAACTGAATCGGATTATTCCCGGTGCTTTCGCAACAGTAGAAAAGCTCTACAAGCGCAAAGAGTTGATTACCGGGGTCCCCAGTGGTTACGCAGAACTGGACAAAATGACAGCCGGACTTCAACCCTCGGACCTGATCATTCTGGCCGCGCGTCCCTCCATGGGCAAGACGGCCTTTGCCATGAACATTGCTCAGCATGCAGCCCTGGTCGACAAGGTCAGCGTTGGTATTTTTAGTCTGGAAATGTCACGCGAGCAATTGGCCATGCGCCTGCTTTCCTCTGTGGGCCGAGTCGATTCTCAGCGCATCCGAACCGGCAGATTGCACGCAGAGGATTGGCCGAAACTGACCCGGGCCGTGGGTATGCTCTCTGAAGCCCCAATCTTCATCGATGATACTGCTGGCCTGACAGTCCTTGAAATGCGGGCGAAAGTCAGACGACTTGCCTCCAAAACAGATCTTGGCCTGATCATCGTGGATTACCTCCAGCTGATGCAAGGTCGAAGCTCCATTGAAAATCGTACTCAGGAAATCAGCGAGATCTCCCGTTCCCTCAAGGCCATGGCCAAGGAACTTAAAGTTCCAGTGGTGGCTCTGTCTCAGCTCAATCGCAGCCTGGAAAGCCGAACCGACAAACGGCCAATGATGTCAGATTTGCGTGAATCCGGGGCCATTGAGCAGGATGCAGATGTTATCTGCTTCATATATCGGGATGAAGTCTATAACAAGGCCGAGGACAACCCTGAGCGCGGTATTGCCGAGATCATCATCGGCAAACAGCGAAATGGACCAACTGGAACGACCCGACTGACCTTCCTCAAAGAGTACACCCTGTTTGAAAATTTAAGCTCATTTGACGAATCAGACTACCTCTCCGCATGACAAACCAGACATGCTTCCCCACTTCTGCAAGATTGAATATTTAGTCACTGTAACTTCATAAGGTTTATTTCATGTCAACTTCCATTCCATCACCATCCAAGTATCAGTTTAATGTCATTGAAGCCAAATGGCAGCAGCATTGGTTGACCAACAAGAGCTACAAAGTGACTGAGGATGACCCTCGCCCGAAATACTATGTCCTTGAAATGTTTCCCTACCCTTCAGGACGCATCCATATGGGTCATGTACGCAACTACTCCATCGGTGATGTAGTCGCTCGCTACAAGCGCATGCGTGGTTTCAACGTTCTTCACCCGATGGGCTGGGATGCCTTTGGACTCCCCGCTGAAAATGCCGCTCAAAAGAACAATCTTCCACCTGCCGACTGGACGTTTGACAACATCGATTACATGAGGACCCAGCTCAGTGGCCTTGGACTGTCCTACGACTGGGATAGAGAAATTGCAACGTGTCACCCCGGCTATTATCGCTGGGAACAACAGCTCTTTATAGAGATGTATAATAACGATCTGATTTACCAGAAGACCACCACAGTCAACTGGTGCAACTCCTGTCAGACCGTACTTGCAAACGAGCAGGTCATTGATGGAGCATGCTGGCGTTGTGACCAAATTGTTGAACCACGTAAAATGAATGGCTGGTTCTTCCGCATCACCAGCTATGCCGAGGAATTACTGGCCGATCTTGACAAACTGAGTGGCTGGCCCGAAAAAGTTGCAACTATGCAGCGCAACTGGATCGGGAAATCAACCGGACTCAACTGTGACTTCCAGGTTGTCGATCTCAAAGAAAAAATCTCTATTTTCACAACTCGCCCGGATACTATCTTCGGTGTCACATTCATGTCCATCGCCCCCGAGCACCCCTTACTTGCCAAGCTCGTGGCTGGCACTGCCCATGAAACTGAAGTTATCACATTTGCCCGCCAGATCATCAGCGAAAAACAACAACAGAAACCAACAGATGAAGTAGAAAAAAAAGGTATCTTCACAGGCCGGTACTGCATCAACCCCTTCAACGGTCAAGAAATTCCTGTCTATGTGGCCAATTTCGTACTCATGGAATATGGCACAGGTGCGGTCATGGCCGTACCAGCCCATGATCAGCGTGAT
>JACNLK010000041.1 GCA_014381505.1 Candidatus Desulfatifera sulfidica
TGACAATCTGTCCCCGGCCGGGGCCCAGATTTTAAAGGATGCCGGACTTGATGTGGATATTAAGACAGGACTGGCTCCGGAAGAGTTGAAGGCGATTATTGGTGAGTACGACGGTCTGGTGATTCGCAGTGCCACCAAGGTGACCAGTGAAATCATTGATGCCGCCGAGAACCTCAGGGTGGTTGGCCGGGCCGGCATCGGGCTTGATAATGTCGATATCCCCACAGCCAGTCAGAAGGGAATTGTGGTGATGAACGCTCCGGATGGAAATGCAACCACCGCGGCCGAGCATGCGATTGCCATGATGATGTCCCTCTCCCGTAATATTCCCCAGGCCACCGCTTCCATGAAAGAGGGCAAGTGGGAGAAAAAGAGTTTCATGGGGCGTGAGCTGACCGGCAAGACCCTGGGCGTCTTTGGTATTGGCCGCATCGGTGCCATTGCTGCTTCCCGGGCCCAGGGCCTGCGCATGAAAACCATCGCCTATGACCCTCATATGCCCAAAGAGCTGGTTGATAAGCTGGGTGTTGAACTTGTGGATCTGATGGAGCTTGCCCGTCGCTCGGATTACATCACCGTTCATGTGCCGCTGACCAAGGAGACCAATAAGGTCCTGTCCACCGAATTTTTCAAAAACATGAAGAATGACGCCATGTTCATCGACTGCGCCCGCGGCGGTGTCTGTGATGAGGACGCCCTGTATCAGGCCCTGGTGGACGGCGAGATTGCCGGCGCTGCCCTGGATGTCTTTGCCAAGGAACCCACGACCCTCGAGAACTGCCCCCTGCTGGGCTTGAAAAATTTCATCTGCACACCGCATCTGGGCGCCTCAACCACGGAGGCCCAGGAAAACGTGGCCCTGGCCATTGCCGAGCAGGTGGCCGACTATCTGAATAAAGGCGTGGTCACCAATGCCGTCAATGTTCCTTCGGTCAGTGATGATGTTCTGGCCCAGGTTGGTCCCTACGTCACGCTGGGTGAGATGCTTGGTTCCCTGCATATGCAGATTGCCAAGGGCGGTGTGCAGGAGGTCAATATTGAATACAGCGGCGAGCTGGCGGACCTCAACACCAGCCCGGTCACCGTGGCCTTTTTGAAAGGACTGTTTACCCCGATCCTGCAGGATGCCGTGAACTACGTCAACGCGCCCGTGATTGCCAAAGAGCGCGGTATCCGTGTAGTTGAGTCCAAGACTGATCGTTCCGATGATTTCACCAATGTCCTGTCCATCAAGGTTGTAACCAGCGAAGGGGAGAATGTCCTGGTTGGTACTGTTTTTGGTAAAAAAGAGCCGCGCCTGGTTCGTCTCAACACCTTCCGTCTCGAAGCCCTGCCGGCTGGCCCCATGTTGCTGGTCTATAATAAGGATATCCCCGGTGTGATCGGTGCCCTGGGTACTACCTTGGGCAAGGGTGGCGTGAATATCTCACGCATGACTGTGGGGCGGGAAGAGGCCAGTAATCAGAATATTATCCTGCTGAACACTGACAATCTGATTTCAAAGGATCTGCTGGATGAGGTGCTGGCCCTGGATCACATTGATGCTGCCCAGGCGTTGGAATTGGCAGTTCAGTTCTAATGATGCCCTGAAACCTGATTGAGGAATCGTTTTATGACCACCAATGAAAAAGACTGTGTCTGTGGCGAGGGGAAGGTTCCGGATAAGGATGGCCATTGTGTCATGCCCCAGGTGACGTTCCAGGCCTTTGTCATGTCACTCAATACTTCGGTTCTTTATCATCTGGGGGAGATCCCCGATCCTTCCGGGAAGCGAGTCGTCGAGCTTGATCTGGCCCGGCACGGGATAGATACCCTCTGTCTTCTTGAGAAAAAGACTAAAGGTAATCTTGATGAGGAGGAAGAGCGTATGCTCAAAGACATTCTGTGTGATGTGAAGCTGCGCTTTGTCAAGGCCCTGAAAAAATAATGGCTCGACCCGGTGATGCGCTGGTTGTCCTGGCTCCGGCCAAGATCAATCTGACTTTGCGGGTGATAGCCAGGCGGCCCGACGGCTATCACGAGTTGGATACCGTGATGCAGAAGCTGGATCTGGCAGATCGGATCAGTCTGCGGATCAGTGGGCGCCCTGGTGTCAGGCTCAGTTGTGTCAGCTGTGAACTCCCGGAAGATGAATCTAATCTGGCATTTCGAGCGGCGGCTGTTTTTTTGCAGGCCGCCGGGAAGACTCATGAGCTTGGTGTTGAGCTTGTCCTTGAGAAAAAGATCCCCATTGCAGCTGGTCTGGGTGGTGGCAGCTCCGATGCCGGTGCTGTTCTGGTGGGTTTGAATCGTCTTCTGGGTGAGGTGTTTTCTGAGCATGAACTCATCGATCTTGCGCGTCCCCTGGGGGCTGATGTCCCCCTGTTTGTGACTGATCATGTGGCGGTTCGGGCCCGGGGGATTGGTGATTTGATGACCCCGGTTTCCGGGCTGCAGGACTGTGAGGTTGTTCTGGTGAATCCTGGTTTCTCTGTATCCACGGCCTGGGTCTTTGGGAACTATGCGTTGACAGAAGTGGAAAATTATTTTAATATCTCATGTTCTCCAAAACACAGTTGTGGGCTTGAGTGCCCCCTGCATAATGATCTTGAGCAGGTGACTCTGGCAAAGTATCCGCAGTTGAATGAAATAAAGCAGACATTGCTCAGGCTTGGCGCAACAGAGGTGTTGATGTCGGGTAGTGGGCCAACCATATTCGGCCTGTTTCCTGTTCAGGAGCAGGGTGGGCCGGCAGTTTCCGCCACGGTGGTACAGACCTTGCGTGATCACTATGGTGACCAGGTTTTTGTGACCAGGCCATTATGTGCTGGGGCGTAGCCAAGCGGTGAAGGCACCGGGTTTTGATCCCGGCATTCGGAGGTTCGAATCCTCCCGCCCCAGCCATTATTTACACTTATGGCAAGTGTGTTGTTTTGTTATCCGTTAATCTTTGCTTAAAGAGAAAGAATCATGCCGAATATCATTAAGATCTTCTCCGGAAATGCTCATCAGCAGATGGCTCAGGAAATTTCCGATGAACTGAAGTTGCCCCTGTCTGTCGCAGAGGTCAAGAAGTTCAGTGATGGTGAGATTTTTGTCGAAATCGGCGAGAATGTTCGTGGTGCGGATGTCTTTGTTGTCCAGCCTACCTGCACCCCGGTCAATGATAATCTGATGGAGCTGGTGATCATGGTTGACGCCCTTCGTCGTGCTTCAGCGCGGCGGATTACAGCCGTTGTCCCGTATTACGGCTACGCCCGTCAGGATCGTAAAGTCCGTGCTCGTGTGCCTATTTCGGCCAAGGTCGTGGCTGAGATGTTCATGGCCGTCGGAGTGCGCCGGGTTCTGTGCATGGACCTCCATGCGGGTCAGATCCAGGGTTTTTTTAATATCCCTGTTGATCATCTGTATGCGGCTCCGGTTATGCTTAATCATATCAGGGCGGAGTTTGATGATGTGATCATGGTTTCACCCGATGCCGGTGGTGTGGAGCGTACGCGCGCCTTTGCCAAGCGGCTCAATGTTGGTTTGGCCATTATTGATAAGCGTCGGGATAAGCCCAACGAGTGTCAGGCCATGCACGTGATCGGTGATGTGGAGGGCAAGACGGCCATTCTGCTCGATGATATGGTTGATACCGCCGGTACTCTGTGCAACGGAGCCGCAACCCTGATGGAGCATGGCGCCAAAGAGGTCCATGCCTGTTGTTCCCACCCCGTGCTGTCCGGCCCTGCCGTTGATCGGTTGAACAGTTCAGTGATTAAATCACTGGTGGTCACAAACTCCATCCCCTTGACTGGTGATGCTTTGAATTGTGAAAAAATTAAGGTTCTGTCAGTGTCGAGGCTTCTGGCTGAGGCCATTGACCGGATTCATAATGAAGATTCCGTCAGTTCTCTCTTTGTCTGAGAACTGTTGCGGAGCAAATAAGAAACACGTTGGTAAGATAAATTTGTGGTCCTGGAGGAAGCCCTGTGTCGGGGTGAGTGCCGGATGCAAAGGAGAATGGAATGATTCAGGTAGAAATGTCGGCTGAAGTACGGAATGTATTTGGTAAAGGACCCATGCGTCGTCTGCGTGCCGCGGGGATGACCCCGGCTGTTGTGTATGGAGCTCCCGGAAGTGAGCTTCAGGCCATACAGCTTGATACCAAAGAATTTTTTAAGAATCTGTTGATGATTCAGCGGCGTAATGCAGTGTTGAGCATCAACATTGATGGTGTCGTGCGGAATGTTTTGATTCAGGATGTTCAGGCTGATCCGGTTCGTGATACTCTGGTTCATGCTGACTTTTACGAGATTGATGTGGACAAACCACGGACGTTCACTGTTCCGCTGAATCTTGTTGGAACCTCGAAAGGTGAGGATAAGGGTGGTAAGCGTGAGATCGCTGTGATGCAGGTTTCTCTGAACGGAAATCCCCTTGATGTTCCGGATATGATCGATGTCGATGTCACTGAAATGAACATTGGTGACAGCATTGAATTCAGTGCTCTGAATATTCCGGATAACCTGCAGATGGTCTCTGCCCCCACTACTGTGTGTGTTGCGGTCGTTGCCCCCTGATTTTAGTTTGTAAGTTTGCTGTTTCTGATCCGAAAGGGGTGTGTCCCCTTTCGGATTTTTTGTTTGATGGTATCAACTGCTTCGGTTTTCTGTGCAGAACCGTCCCCGGGTCATAATCTGGTGTGTGTATGAGCGCGAAAGAATGGATCATTGCCGGCCTGGGTAATCCTGGTGCCAAGTATGAAGAGACCCGGCACAATATTGGCTTTATGGCCCTGGACGAACTGGCCCGGCGTCATCAGGCAGTTATCGGGGGTGAAAAGTGGCAGGCTTATTCCACCCGTCTGCGCCTTTGGGGACAAAACGTCTCTCTGGTTAAACCGCAGACCTTTATGAATCTGAGTGGTCGCTCTGTGGCTCGTTTTGCTGATTTTTTCAAGGTGCCCCCCGAGCAGATTGTGGTCATTCATGATGATCTGGACCTGGCTCCCGGGCGATTAAAGCTGACCTGCGGCGGTGGTGCCGGCGGGCACAATGGCATTCGTTCGATGATCGAATGTCTTGGAACCCCTGCTTTTTATCGTCTCAAATGGGGGATTGGTAAACCGGGTCAGGGTGAAGTTGATTCGCGGATAGATGTGCAGAGCTATGTGCTGTCCCGCTTCACTGTTGATGAATTGCATAACTTTGTTGACCGGATTGATGTGGTCGAACAGGGGCTGAAGCATCTGCTGGCAGACGACCGGGGACGCGCCATGACCCTGATTAACAGCGTCAAGTGAGGGCCGCTTTTCCGTCCGGGAAAGATATATGGGCGTAATTCGCCTGAATATGGTAAGATACCAATTAAGTGTTCGTTAGTAGTTTATTGTTTTACCCAGGAGGCATGAGTGTTTGTAGAAGGTGAAATGGCCGTGTATCCGGCCCATGGTGTAGGCGTTATTGAGTCCATTGAGACCAAGACTGTTGCAGGCATGGATCAGTCGTTCTATATGATGAGGATCATTGATAATGATATGAAAATCATGATCCCTACCGCAAGCAGTGACAATGTTGGTCTTCGGGCCATTATTGATCAGACTGAGGTGGAAGCCGTTCTGGATATTCTGCGCGAGCGTGATATGGAACTTGGATCTCAGACCTGGAATCGGCGTTATCGCGATTACATGGAAAAGATCAAGACCGGTTCTGTCTATGAAGTGGCTGTTGTTTTGCGTGATCTTTTTCTGCTCAGTGTGGATAAGGACCTCTCCTATGGCGAGCGCAAGATGAAAGACACTGCCAAGAATCTGCTGGTCAAGGAGCTTTCCATTGCTCGGGACATGGATGAGGGGAAGACTGCCAGACAGATTGAGCAGTTGTTTTCCTGACATTCTTTCGGGGTGAAGCCCCAATCCTTTTTGGTTCGCTCTGCGCGCCATTTGTTTCGTGATGGCACCATCACAGGAATTTCTGTGAGTGTATCATGATAGTGCAGCACGTTATTTCTCCGGGCCCCTGATATGTCTGCTCAGTTTGATTTTTCCGTTTCTGCTGATCAGGCGGGTTTGCGCCTTGATCATTTCCTGGCCCTGGCCATCCCTGACGAGTCGCGTTCTTCCTTGAGTGCAGCCGTGCGGTCCGGTCTGATTCTGGTCAATGATAAAAGTCAGAAGAGTGGCTATCGTCTGAAGGCTGGTGAGCAGGTCAGCGGTTCACTGATCGAGCCTCCCCCCCTTGAAATCTTAGCAGAAGATATTCCCCTTGATATCCTGTTTGAGGATGATCATCTTCTTGTTCTGGCTAAACCACCCGGGCTTGTGGTTCATCCCGGTAGTGGGCATCACCGGGGAACCCTGGTGAATGGGCTGGTGTATCATTGTCAGACCATCTGTGAAGTGGGCGATGAGTTGCGTCCCGGAATTGTGCACCGTCTTGATAAGGACACATCCGGGGTTATGGTGGTGGCAAAGACAGCCGCAACCCATCGTTTGTTGGTTGACGCCTTTCGTGATCGTCAGGTTGACAAGGAATACATAGCCCTGGTTCACGGAAGTCCGTATGATGAGCAGGGGCGAATTGTGGCTGCCATTGGTCGTCATCGCATTAACAGGCAGAAAATGGCGATTACTGAAAGCGGCGGGCGCTATGCTGCTACCAACTGGCACGTTCTGGCCCGTTATGGTCATGATTTCACTCTGCTCCAGGTTGGGATTGAGACCGGTCGGACCCATCAGATCCGAGTTCACTTGTCTTCGCTGGGGTTTCCGGTGGCTGGTGACAGTCTGTATGGTTCCAATCGCCCCGGTAAGGGCTTTCCCCGGCAGCTCCTTCATGCCTTTCGTCTCAGTTTTACTCATCCGATAACACGAAAACGACTCAGCTTTGAAGCGCCACTTCCTGCAGATTTTGCGACAATTGTTGATCGCCTGGCCAATGGAGAGGCGGTCGGGAAGGGTGTATGAAGATCGCCTTGACCGGAGGGATGGGCAGTGGGAAAAGCACCACTGGTCGTTTGTTGAGCGATCTGTTAGGTGTGGATCTGCACAGCGCCGATGAGATTTGCCGGGATCTGATGCAACCCGGTAATGCCGGCTGGCAGGAGCTGCGTCAGCGTTGGGGCGGTCGTTATGTCGATGCCCGGGGTGAAATTGACCGACCTCTCTTGCGTCAGGCTGTGTTTGAAGACCTTGAGGTGCGCACGGCCCTGGAAGGGATTCTCCATCCGTTGGTGCGAAAGATTTTCAGCGAGCGGGCTGCCCATGCCTCAGCGCGAAAGAGAAACTTTCTGGCCGAGGTGCCGTTGCTTTTTGAGGTCGGCTGGTCCGGTGATTTTGATTGGAGTATTGCGGTGCTGGCGGATGAACAGGTCTGTGCAGAGCGTATAGCCCTGCGTGACGGGGTGACTCTTGATCAGGCTGTGCAGGCCATGGATACGCAGATGCCGTCCAGCGAAAAAGCTCTTGCGGCGGATTCCGTTCTTGATAATTCCGGTACGTTGGCTGCCCTCTACTCTCAAGTTCAACAGTTGGTGAGGGTGTTGCGTCAGAACCCTCTGTTTTTCTCCTGATCCTCCCGTTTCAGGCGGGGAAAATCCTTGACATGATGTTGATGACTCTTTACTATGCCCTAAATTAAATAATCCTGCCTGACAAATTACTCTCAAATAATCGATACCTCTTTCATGCAAACATCGGTGTTTTTCTTTCCGGTGTTATTCATTTTTTTCAAATAATGACTTGCTTCGGGATTACCGAACCCTCCTCTTTTTTCTGATTTTATAATAATAACGAGACGTTAAATAATTGATTGTCCATGAACCGTACTCTGTGTAGCTGTGATACGGGGAGTGTTCTCTGGAGAATGCCTTGTCTCTGTTTCCGGCTTAAGTGTCTGATTGTGTGTTGAGAAGTTTTTGAAAGATTCATCTTGTCCGGTCGCGGGGCGTTGTTCGGAAATAATTTCATGTCTGAGTGATATGAGGGTACTTTGAAAAATTAGGATTTTCGTTCAAGATCAAGGCGCGCTCAAAATTTTACCGCAGGCATATAGTCGATATTCCGAGGATAAAATTTTGAGCGCAACGCAGATTTTGGGTGAAAAGACAATTTTTCAAGGTAGCCATGAGAGATAGTTTCTCTGTTTTGTTGGTCATAGTTGACCGGTGTTGTTAATCGCCATTAAAGGAGAATAGGTTTAATGAATCTGGCGGAATTGAAAAAAATGAGAATTGCTGACCTTGTGAAGCTTGGGCGTAAACACAAGCTTGAAGGGATCAGTGCCATGAGTAAACAGGAATTGATCTTTGCGATTCTCAAGGAAGTGGGTGATCAGAAGGAGCCCATGCGTGGCAGCGGTGTCCTGGAAATCCTGCCTGATGGATTCGGCTTTCTCCGTGCGCCCGATGCCAACTATCTGCCCGGTCCTGATGATATCTACGTTTCTCCGTCTCAGATCAGACGCCTGAATCTTCGTACTGGTGATACCATTGAAGGCCTGGTTCGCTCACCGAAAGAGGGGGAGCGCTACTTTGCCCTGCTCAAAGTCGAGAGGGTCAACTTTGATCCACCCTCGGCCCTCAAGAATAAAACGCTCTTTCGAAATCTTACGCCCCTGCATCCCGATGAAAAACTCACATTGGAATGGCAGCCTGATAACTACTCCATGCGGCTGGTGGATATGCTGGCCCCCATTGGCAAGGGACAGCGTGGACTGATCGTAGCCCCCCCCCGAACCGGTAAGACAGTGCTCATTCAGAAGATGGCCAATTCAATTGTCCGCAATCACAAGGAGGTTTATCTGATTATCCTCCTGATTGATGAGCGGCCTGAAGAGGTCACTGAGATGACTCGCTCGGTCAAGGCGGCCGAGGTGGTCAGTTCTACTTTTGATGAACCGCCCCAGCGTCATATCCAGGTGGCTGAAATGGCCATTGAGAAGGCTCGCAGCCTTGTGGAGCATAAAAAAGATGTTGTTATCCTGCTGGACTCCATCACCCGTCTGGCTCGTGCCTACAATACAGTAACCCCGGGGAGCGGTAAGATTCTCTCCGGTGGTGTAGAGGCAACGGCCCTGCAAAAGCCGAAGCGATTTTTCGGTTCAGCTCGTAACATCGAGGAGGGGGGGAGTCTGACCATCATCGCTTCGGCCCTGGTCGATACCGGCAGTAAGATGGATGAGGTTATCTTCGAGGAGTTCAAGGGGACTGGTAATATGGAGCTGATTCTCGACCGTAAAATGTCAGAACGCCGCATCTTCCCGGCCATTGATGTCCGTCGATCCGGAACCCGGAAAGAGGATCTCCTCCTTGACCCTGAGACTTTGAACCGGATGTGGATTCTCCGTCGCCTTCTGGGCTCCATGAATCCGGCCGATGGTATGGAATTCCTGGTGGATAAGATGAAGCATCACAAGACCAACAAGGACTTTTTTGAGTCCATGAATAGTTGATGATGGTGTTGTGGAAAGTTGACTTGCTTTGTCCATGAACCATTCATGGCCGTCTGGCTGTGTGTTTATCGCAATAGATCATTGAGACGTATGGTGTCCAAGTTTTAGCTTGAAATCTCTGTCCGTTTCATTATAATGTTATTCTTTTAGCTGGAGACTAATTTCGTGTTTTGTGTCTGCCGCTTAATCGAGACGTCTTGGAAAAAATTTGAACGGCCCTTGTCGGCCTGTTTTTGAGGAGTGAATTGTTATGAGACCTGATATCCATCCTGATTATCATCTAATTAATGCTGTTTGTGCCTGTGGTAACGAGGTCGAGCTTGGTTCTGTTGAATCTGAGATGAATGTGGAAATTTGTTCCGCCTGTCATCCTTTTTTCACCGGAAAACAGAAGTTGATCGATACTGCTGGTCGTATTGACAAGTTCAACAAGCGTTATGCTGGTCATTTCGCGAAAAAATCTGCTTGATCGGATCTGCTGAATAAAGACTTGTTCTTTTATTTACTGCCG
This sequence comes from Candidatus Desulfatifera sulfidica, assembly GCA_014381505.1. Lineage (GTDB taxonomy): Bacteria > Desulfobacterota > Desulfobulbia > Desulfobulbales > Desulfocapsaceae > Desulfatifera > Desulfatifera sulfidica. Next base: position 9,925 of record JACNLK010000041.1, read on the forward strand.
GAACCCACAGTTGTGTCTGACACGGCTGTGGGTTTTTTTTGGCTTTTTATAATCTCGCAGGTTCCTGACTGGAGTTGATCTGTTTATGTTTGAAAAATTTGCTGATCTTGGTGACAGGCTCTCCCACCTTGAAGGGAAACTTTCTGATCCCTCCCTGGTGGGGAACCAGCAGGAATACCAGAAGGTTGTGCGTGAGCATGCCCACCTGTCCCGTCTCAATGGTCTGTATATCAGCTTCAGTCAGGTGCAGGAAGAACTGGTGGAGAATCGACTGCTTGCCGCTGACGAGAGTGAAGATCCTGAACTGCGCGAGATGGCTCGAGCTGAACTCGTTGAGCTTCAGGAAAAAGAAGCCCAGCTTGAGCAGGAGATGCGCCTCCTCCTCCTGCCCAAAGATCCAAATGATGAGCGGAATACCTTTCTGGAAATTCGTGCAGGAACAGGTGGTGATGAGGCTGCACTCTTTGTGGGTGATCTCTATCGCATGTATAGCCGTTTTGCCGAGGCACAGGGCTGGAAGGTCGAGGTCATGAGCTCCAGCCCCCTTGGCATTGGTGGCTTTAAGGAAATTATCGCCCTGATCAGTGGGGAGTTTGTGTATTCCAAGCTTAAATATGAGAGTGGTGTTCATCGTGTTCAGCGTGTGCCTGCCACCGAGACCCAGGGTCGTATTCATACTTCGGCGGTCACAGTGGCCATCCTGCCCGAGGCCGATGAGGTCGATCTGACCATTGAAATGAATGATTTGAAATTTGATGTCTACCGTGCTTCAGGGCCCGGTGGCCAGAGTGTGAATACCACTGATTCTGCTGTGCGGATTACACATTTACCCACCGGGCTGGTTGTGACGTGTCAGGATGAAAAGTCACAGCACAAGAACAAGGCCAAGGCTTTAACTGTCCTTCGCGCCCGCCTGCTTGACCAGCGAGCACAGGAGCACCACGACAAGATTGCCGAGAACCGCCGGAGCCAGGTGGGTAGCGGTGATCGCAGTGAGCGGATCCGGACCTATAATTATCCCCAGGGTCGTCTGACTGATCATCGTATTAATTTGACTCTCTATAAACTTGATGCGGTTATGGCAGGGAAGCTTGAAGATGTGATTTATCCCTTGATTGCCCATGATCAGGCCGAGCAGCTCAAAAAAATGCAATAGGCGGGCCGTGTTCCTGATGAGGATTGTTGATGCAGGTTGCTGAGTTGATCCTGGCAAGTGTCGCTCGTCTCAGGGCTGCCGGGATTGAAGCACCAGAGGTTGAGGTGAATATTCTCCTGGGGCATTGTTTGGGAAAGAGTCGTACCCAGTTGCTGCTGGCCAGCCAGGAAAGCGTTGTGCCTGAGCTTGAACACCGTTTTCTGGCCTTGCTTGAGCGTCGCCTGAAACGTGAACCATCCGCGTATCTCCTGGGTGAGCGCGAATTCTGGTCCTTGCCGTTTCGGGTGACCCCTGATGTCCTGATTCCCCGACCTGAAACCGAGTTTCTCCTTGAACAGGTACTGACTCGCTGGCCCAAAAAAGACGGTTTTGTTCTTGATCTTTGTTGCGGGAGTGGGGTAATCGCTGTTGTCCTTGCCAAAGAGCTGGGTGTTCAGGTGCTGGCAGTGGATTTTTCAGCGGCCGCATTGGTCATTGCTCAAGAAAACGCGAGACGGCACGGTGTTGACCGGCAAATTCATTTTGTCCGAGGGGATCTGCTCACGTGTTTGGGGCAGCGTAACAGGTTTTCGCTGGTGGTCTCCAACCCCCCTTATGTCAGTCGTCCGTCCATTGAAAATGAACTGGAGGCCGAGGTGGTAGAGTATGAACCGCATCTGGCCCTGGACGGGGGACCGGAAGGGCTGGATTTGATCCACAGAATTGCCTGCGATTTACCTTCAGTTCTGGCACCGGACGGTCATTTTTTTATGGAGTTTGGGTCTGATCAGGGTCGGGCGATTCAAGCGCTGTTCAGCAGTGGTCAGAGATGGAAGGGCCGTGACGGGCAGCTTGAAATTCTGCAGGATTACGCCGGGCATGATAGAGTTCTGCATGTGACAGGACTCCAGTAACAAGGAAAAATATGGAAAAATTAGTTATAGAAGGCGGTCGTGAGCTGCGTGGTGAAATCCGGATCAGCGGGGCCAAAAATGCTGCCCTGCCGTTGATCGCAGCATCCCTGCTTGCCAAAGGGGTTCATGTCCTGCACAACGTTCCTGACCTGCGCGATACCCGAACTATTCTCCGCCTTCTCGAGTCTCTGGGAGTCAGCTGGGAGCGTCAGGATGATACGTTGCGTATTGATGCCACGGACCTGAATTATTCTGAGGCCTCTTACGAACTTGTCAAAACGATGCGTGCCTCAGTTTTGGTTCTGGGTCCTTTGTTGGCTCGGCTTGGACAGGCTCGTGTTTCATTGCCTGGTGGTTGTGCCATCGGCGCTCGGCCCATTGATTTTCATATCCTTGGTTTTGAACAGCTCGGTGTCACCTGTCGTCTGGAAAACGGTTATGTGGATGCCGAAATTGATGGACGTCTTCAGGGCAACACCGTTTATTTTGATCTGCCGTCAGTGACCGGAACCGAGAACCTGCTCATGGCCGCAACATTGGCCCAGGGAACCACGGTGATCAAAAACGCAGCCCGTGAGCCAGAGATTGGTAATCTGGTCGATATGCTGACAGCCATGGGGGCTGAAATTGAAGGGCGGGATACTGACCGCTTGACGATTCATGGAGTGGAGCAATTACAGGCCGCCGAGAGTGCAGTGATCCCTGACAGGATTGAGACAGGGACGTATCTGATTGCCGTGGCCGCCACTGGTGGCGAGGCGACGCTGACCCACTGCAACCCGGGTCACCTGCCCGCACTGCTTGAAAAACTCCGTGCTACAGGTGTTGAGATCAGTGCTCATGAGCAAAGCCTCACCATCCGTGCATCGTGTGATCAGCCCCTGCGGGCAGTGGATATCAAGACCATGCCTTACCCTGGCTATCCCACGGATCTCCAGGCCCAGTTTATGGCCCTGATGACCCTGAGTGATCAGAGTGCAGTGGTGAATGAGACTATTTTTGAAAATCGCTTCATGCACGTGGCTGAGCTCAAACGTATGGGGGCTGATATCCGTGTGGATGGCCGTACTGCTTTTGTGACCGGGCTTGGTCGGGACGGGTTGACCGGTGCTCCGGTCATGGCCACAGATCTTCGCGCCAGCTCATCTCTGGTTATTGCAGGGCTGGCGGCTGCCGGACGGACTGATATCTCTCGAATCTATCACTTGGAACGCGGCTATGAAAATCTGGTTGATAAGTTGACCGGTCTTGGTGCCAGGGTCTGGAAAGAGCAGGAGTGATGGCATCGTAAAAATCCTGTTTGGGGATTGCAGGGAGTGGTGTAAGTTCGTCGAGCAGAATCAGAAGTGGATGGACCAGCGCAGATACCCCTGATTGTTCTGCCCCCCGAACATTTTGTTTTCATTGCCACTGTACAAATGAATGCTGAAATCCAGGGTCTGTTCGTCAGCAAGGCTCCAGTGAAGTGATGGGGCCAGAAAAAAGGAGCCATCATTCAGGCTGACGATCCCGAGCAGGGCCGCGCTCCAGAAGGCCTCCGGCTGCAGGCTGAGCAGCCAGCCCAATGCATCACGATCCTGCGAGTCGTGGTGGTATTCACCGAGCAGGGCAAGGTTCTCTGAGAGTGGATATTCCCCGCCGATAATCCAGTCCTTCTGCCACTCACCGCTGTCTCTCTCACGGCTCAATCCGCCTTCGCTGCGGATCTCAATCTTCGTATTTCCCAAAGCCCCTGCCATTTCCCAGCCCAGAGTGTCTTCTTTGTTCCTGTTGTCAATCATCGCAATGAGTCCCAGGTCCATTTCGTGTTTAAATGTCTTGACTCTTGCCAGTTGTTGCCTGCGTGCAATGACCAGATCCAGTGCGCCGAGCCGGGTCAGGCTGTATTCGTGACGGAGGGCCTCACTGCCTTCGCGCTCCTCTGGTTCCGGACTGTGAATGTCGATGGGGTTGAAGCGGTCAATGGGGTTCCAGATTCGACCAACTCCCAAGGGGATGCGTTGACGGCCAATAAGCAGGAGGTGGCGGCCCTGTTCGTATTCGAGGATGGCCCTGTGGATTGAAAAGCTGCTTGTCAGTGGACCGCTTTCCTGCCAATGACTGCGGTTATCGATGACAACTCGACCCTGGAGTTGTGTTTGTGTCGTAAAATCCAGATCAGTGGTCAGACGGAGGCGGTTGCTGACTGTGTTTGTCTCCTTGAGTTGGAGAAGGACACTGTTTTCCAGGCCAGAAGTCAGGTCCATGGTTTGAGCCGTGGCGATTGGTGGTATGGCCAGGAGCAGGCATAAACCGACCAGGAGATGATAAGGTTGGTTCATGGGATGTCGTTTCTTTCGTAATGATCAGCGACGACGCGCCCATCTCGCAGGACGATGGAATGGCGGGCCCGGTTGATGACCAGTGAGTCATGAGATGAGATGAGCACGGTAACCCCCTCGTCATGATTAAGTTGTTCCAGAAGATCAAGGAGGCGCTCAGCGTTGGTTGAGTCGAGGCTGGCCGTTGGCTCATCGGCCAGGAGCAGTTGTGGGCGGCTGGCCACGGCCCGTGCCACGGCAACCCGTTGCTGCTGACCACCGCTCAGTTGATCCGGGTGTTTGTCCAGGAGCTGCTCAATGTCTAATTTACCGGCCAGTTCCGCAACCCGACTCTCTTGTTCCTGTTGAGAACGGCCCTGGAGGCGCATGACATAGCAGATGTTCTGGCGAGCGCTGAGGACGGGAATCAGGTTGTGGGTCTGGAAGACAAAGCCAATCCGGTCACGACGTATGGGCGAGAGTTCTGCTTCTTTAAGTTTGCTGATCATGGTCTGCCCCAGGCTGATCGTCCCCTTGCTTGGGCTGTCCAGGGCGCCAAGCAGGTTGAGGAGTGTGGTCTTGCCGCTGCCGGATGGGCCTGAAATGACAGCAAAATCACCGTGAGGGATGGTGAGTGAGACATCGATCAGGGCCGGCGTGCTGACCTCACGGCTGGTCTCAAAGGTCTTATGCAAATGGGCAATTTCAATAAAGGCATCCATGTCATTTTATTGGCTGTTGAGGATGGTTACCGGTCGGGCCTGTTTTAATCGGCGCAGCGGCAGAATGACGCTGGCGGTGCAGGCCAGAAGAATGGCAATCAGGGCGGTTGTGAAGTAGTCAGGGCGTATGATGGCATAGATGATGGTGTCCATGCCAAAGGCCTGCAATCCTTCTTGAAAAACCTCAAGGTTCAGACCATGTTCGACAAACCAGAGGAGCGTTGCAACCCCGGACCCGGCCCCGAGAATGAATCCGCCCAAACCCAGGAGGGTCGATTCCAGAAGAACCTGGGCCCGAATTTGTTGAAAGCTGGTTCCTACGGCAATCATGATTCCGAACTCCCGCAGCCGTTCCAGAACAGAGACGGTCATCACCCCCCAGACACCAAGCCCGGCCACGCAGAAGACCAGAAGATTGCAGATCAGATTAAAGGTTTTCATGACCTGCCGCCCTTGAAGCAGGGCGGGGTAGAGTTGATCCCAGCGCAGGATCTCGATGGCAGAATCGTCCAGTTCGCGGAGGAGTTGCTCCTGGAGGAGAGCGGTGTTGTCCGGGTTGTGCAGGATCAGGCTCAGTTGGCTGAAGCCTTGCGAGACACCCAGAAATTCTCGACATTGCTCAATATCCATGTACAGGATCTTGTCGTCTATCGGTTGATTGCCGCTGCGGATGATGCCGTTGACCTTGAGGACAAGTGAGTTGATGTTCTGCTGCCTGTCCTGTGCCGAGAGGATGATCTTTTGCCCGATCGAGACCCGGAGCTTGCCGGCCAGTCCATGGCCGAGGATGGCCCCATTACCATCGGATCCAAAATGCAGACGGCCCTGGGCCAGCTTGTCAGAAAGACCTGCATGGACGATTTCTTCTTCCAGGGGTACACCCTGAATCTGAACCTGGCGGGCAGCGTGTGCTGTGGCCAAAAGACCGGTGTGGCTGAAGCGGATGCTACGACTCTTGATGAGTGGATTTGTGCGGAGTATTTGCTGGTTGAGGAGTGAGTCCGGGAGCAGGCGATCCAGGCTGGGATCCAGGCGATACCCCTGGGCAAAAAGACTCAGGTTGCCACTGTCGCTCTTGACCGTATTGTCGATCATCTGCTCGGTCATTCCGTCGTAGATGCCCTCCATGAACAACAGTCCCCAGAGGCTGGCCCCGATCATGAGCGTCACCAGGAGAGAGCGCCCCCGTCGCCTGCCCAAAGCGTTCCAGGCCATATGCCAGATGAGCTTATACATGACGCATGGCCTCGGTTGGTCGCAGTCGGGTGACTCGAAGCAGGGGCACGAGCATTGCCATCAGGGCGGCCAGCGTCATAATGATCATGTCCCGCAGGATTTGAGTCAGGGAAAAGAGAGCTGGCAGGGTCGAGACGGCCAGGTTGTACTGTTTGAATTGTTCCTCCCAGGCGCTGAATGAAAATGGGTTTTCCTGGAAGTACCAGGCAAAGGCGCCACCCAGCATACCGCCCGGGATAACCCCTGCCAGGGTCAGGATCAGGCCTTCCAGGAGCAGCAGGGTGAATATCTGTCTCTGGCTGCTGCCAATGGCTCGCAGAATGCCGATTTCCCGGGTCCGGGCCATGATCGCCAGCAGGGTATAGATGGTGATGACAAAGAGAATGACCAGAAAGAGGACGCTCAGGGTCAGGTAGCCAAAGATCGAATCCACGGTCATTGCCTCGACCAGCCCGGACATGGTTTCCTGCCAGCTCCGAACTTCAAGGCCCAGCTCCGGAGGGAGACGCTGGCTGAGAAGCCTGGCCAGATCCTGTACCTGATCTGGATTGTGCGGGAGGACGATCACATGACTGGCCGTATTGTCCAGGGCCATGAGCGGTTCAATATAGGTGCGGTTGACAAAGGCACTGCTGTTGTCAAAGTCAAAGAGTCCGGTCTGAAAGATACCCTTGACATGCAGGCGGTCGGCGGCAAAAGATGAATCGGCACCGGAGCCGACAAAGGCAAGGTTGGAGCCCACGTCAACCTTGAGCCGTTGAGCCAGTTCCCGCCCCAGGTAGACCTGGTTCTGGTCATTGTTGCTCAGATATTCGCCCCGGATCAGGGATTGTTTTAAGCGGGAGACCTGGGCCTCTTTGTCAGGCTCGACTGCGGCCAGAAGGGCCCCCAGGGCCTGGTGGTCACTGACCAGGAGGGCAAAGGATTCGTAGCGGCTGGTGGCAAGAGCCACTTCGCTCTGTGCGTTTAATACGTTATTGAGGGCGGCCAGATCAAAGACCAGGCGATCAACTCCCGGTTCGTCCCGGTAGCCGTTCCCGGTGATCTGAAGATAGCTTGGGTAGATTTCCACGGCACTGCGGATCATCTGCCGGTGTGATCCTTCCATGAAGGCTCCGGAAAAAACAAGGATTGCGGTGGCAAAGAGAAGGAGCAGGACGGTCACCAGGCTGCGGCGGCGCTGACTGCAGATGTTTTTCCAGGCAAGGTCGAGAAACATGATCTTAGCGGGACAGCCGCTTCAGGGCCCGTTTGCTGAAGGTTTCTTCCGGGATATCGAGATCAAAGGCGGCCTCCATGACATCAATTCTGGTCCAGCGCTCTTCCTGACCTGCCTCTCGGGGCTGCATGAACCAGCGAGCGGGATAGATGCGACCACCCATCTCGGAGTACCGGGAGTATTCCAGTGTTCTGATTAACTGGTTTTCCTCATCGTAGTAATCCACTCTAAGCGGTAGCAGATGCTCCCTGGACAGAACCACGAGCAGGCGTCCCCAGACCACAGGGGCCTCAGCGCGGGCCGTGAGCTCCAATGTCCATGTCTCATCGTCTTCTGCGGAGATGGAGCTGTGATAGTCACGGCTGAGGAGGCTTTCCCGCACCAGATCATCATTGCTGAAATCGCTGCCCATCCAGCTCTGCAGCATCATGGCGGCCGGAATCTTGATGATTTTTTCAATCCTTGGTACGTACTGCCACAGGCCGTTGTCGATTTTGAGGAAGGTGATGCCACGATCCTTGGCCGGGTAGGTGATCTTGATGAAATTCCGGTCACGCCCGCTGGAGTAGCTTTCCATCTCCATCCGTCGCTCTCCGCGCCGGTTTCCCACGACCATGGCCAGTTTAATGATGGCCGTATCGCCGTAGAGCCTGTCTTCCATTTCCTGCAGGAGTGATTCGGCGTCAGCGGCTACCAGAGGAGTGGCAGAGAAGAGAATCAGGCCGATGAGAGAATATCTGAGTAGAAGCTGCATAGTTGGCTCGGAGTGAGGGGCTGGCAGAATCTGATCATGTACCGTTATGTTCAGTGTATCGCATCAGGATCTCTTTTCCAAGGGAAGTGAGGTAAACAAAGGATGATGTGATGAAAACAGGCGCGTACTGGGGTGGGATTGTTGTGGATCAGTCGGTGCAACCGTGTTCTCTGATCAGCTGTTTCCTGCGGATGGCGCTCAGGCGCCGGATCTGGTATTCCCGCTTGAGGGCAGCGGATCGTGAGGCGGCCGCTTCGCTGTAGACGAGCTCAACTGGGCGTCGGCATCGGGTATAGCGGGCTGCGCGTCCGGTGTGGTTGTGTTCATGCAGGCGCCGCCTGAGATCGGTGGTTATGCCGGTGTAGAGAGTTTGGTCGCGGCAGAGGAGGATGTAAACATGCCATGAGTTTGGATCAGGCGGTTCGCTCATTTTTTTGTGCGTGCGGAGTCATGTGGTCCAACTGGAGTGTATCCGGAATGCAGGGATCTGAATCAGGTCCTGATCATGCCATGAAGGTGAAAGAGTTGCAAGGAATCCGTGTGGATGGTATGTAAGTGGGGAGTTTGAGTTGAAGTCATTTTGAAGGTGTCAGTCAAGTAACTGTATGGAGTTTCATGAGTCAGGACGATTCCCCGAGCAGCACTTCGCAACAGCCCCTGCCCGATGGTCAGGAGCCAGCGGATCAGGTCGATCAGGTCGATCAGGTCGATCAGGTCGATCAGCTGGACAGCCAGTCGCTGGTGGATCATCTCCGTGAGCTGCGGACCTGTCTGTTGTATTCCTTTATTGCGATCTTTATCGGATTTGCTGCTGCTTACAGCCAGATCAAAATTATCGGCCACTGGTTTTTTGAACCCCTGCTCTCGGTCCTGCCCCCTGATCATTCACTGATCTTTACCTCGTACCAGGAAGGGTTTTTTTTTATCTAAAGCTCGCCCTGGTCTGCGGAATCCTGTTTGCCAGCCCTGTCATTTTCTCTCAGATCTGGCGGTTCATAGCCCCCGGTCTTTATCATCATGAAAAGCGGGCTGTTCTGCCCTTTTCCATTCTCTCCACGCTCTGTTTTTTAGGCGGTGCCGCCTTTGGTTATCTGGTTGTTTTTCCACCTGCCTTTCGTTTTCTGAGCGGTTATGGCAGCGAATATCTGGTTGCCATGCCTGCGGTGAGCGAGTATTTCTCTTTGGCCCTGAGGCTGTTGATCGCCTTTGGGGTGATCTTTGAGATGCCCATCCTCATGGTCTTTCTGGCCAAGATGGGGATCGTCAATGTCAGTTTCCTCAATCGCCATCGCAAGTATGCTATTCTGATTAATTTTATTATCGCAGCTATTCTCACTCCGACTCCAGACATCATGAACCAGATGATGATGGGGATTCCTCTGATGATTCTGTACGAGATCAGCGTGGTCGCGGTCTGGATCTTTGGTCGTGGAACCTTTAAGGGTTTTTCAAAGGCTCCAGCAGGCTCAGAGGTGGCGTTGGTGTCCGAAGAGGAGAAGAAGCAGGTGCTGCCGGGAAAAGAGTAATTTGAACCCGGTGGGGCTGGAATGTTGCGTCCTGTCGGGGTATAGTTTGACGAAAAGGGATGGCTCCCTTGAAAAAATGTCTTTTCAGGCAGGATTTGCGTTCCGCTCAAAATTTTCGGTGTGCCCTGGTCTGGTGTGATAATCATGATTTTTCAAAATACCCTTATATTCACTTGTAATATTTGTCATTGGAGGAAGGTATGTGTGTGAGTGATGACTTCAGCCGGGTTTTGGACGTTGGTCGACCGCCCAATATTAAGAAACTGTTTCCCAATTCCCGGGCTCTTCTGGTCAGTGGAAAGGTCATTGATCGGGCTCTGCTGGCCAAGGGTGGAGCCATGACCATGGCTGCAAACGGCCGCAATCATTTTATTATTCGGGGGGCTCTCATGGCGGCGCAACGGGCTGAGGCCGCGTTGATTATTGAAATTGCCCGCTCTGAAGGGGGAGCCACGGCCTATTGTCCGGTCAATTACTGGAATATGGCTCGTCAGGTGGATGCGCTCTGTAATGAGTTGGGAATTACCGTACCTGTGGCTATTCATGCCGACCATTATGGCATTAAGAAGGTCGATGATCTGCCCATGGCCCGGGTGGAAATTCCATCGATCTTTGATGCCGGGATCACCTCCATTGCCATTGATGCCTCGCACATGCCCGACGACTTGAACCTGTTGGCCAATCTTGATTTGAACAACTATATCCCTTCCTGGGCCGGGCTTGAGACCGAGGTTGGTGAAATTAAAGGAACACAGGGCCTGTCGACGGTTGACGATGCCTCGTTTTTGATTCAGGGGCTGAACGCCCATGGCATCTGTCCGGACTGGATCGCTCTGAATAACGGGACTACCCATGGCATTGAGGCCAGCGGTCAGGGGATTCAGGTGGAGTTGACCTCGGCCATCCATGAGGCCTTGACGCCTTATGGGACGTCAGGCGCCCAGCATGGGACCTCGGGCAACAGTTCCGAGCGGCTGCGTGAGATTGCCGCAAGTACACGCACCACCAAGGCCAACGTGGCCACGGCTCTGCAGATGGTATCCTGGGGGCTTGAGGTCAATGATTATGGCAACGCCATCCTTGATGTCAATGGTGATTTTAAGAAGGTCGCCGGGCAAGGTGTCAGCGAGGAAGTCTGGGCGCAGATGGTAGCCCATGCCCAAGCTGAGGGCTGGAAGGGTGGCAGTTATAAGAACCTGAACCTGATTTTTGAAAATCGATTCCTGGGCCAACGCTCCGAAGTTCGTGAGCGCATGGCAAAGCGGGTTGAGGATTTCGTCTACACCATGCTGGTTGATGTCTTCCACGCCGATGGTTCTGCAGGCATTGCCCGAGAACTCCTCCTTGAGGCCGGTTCCTATGACCTGGGGGCAAAAGCCGAGCGAATTGAAGATCCTGCCCAATGGACTGAGGCCAAGATCACTGAGCGTGCCGCAACCCTGGATGTGAATGAAGGACCTGAGGGCGATTTCGACGATTGATGGAACGTTGTCGATTGAGGGTTTCGTTCTGAGAGGACCTGTATGATGTTGTGTGGAGCCTGATTTCTTGGGCCTTGGTTTTTGCTCTTTTGCCGGGCCCTGTGGTTCGAGAATAAATACAAATCCCCCTTGGCGGTGCTTCTGCCAAGGGGGGGGGTGTTTGTGGTGCTGATGAATTATGCTTGCAGAAATCTATCCAGGAACTATTCTTAAATAAGTGGCATTTTATATCGGGTAATTAAGCCCTTTATTTTCAAGGAGGTTCTTTATGGCCAAGATTACATTACAGGGAAATTCCATTGACACCATTGGTGCGTTACCGGCTCTGCAGAGTCAGGCCCCGGCCTTTCGCCTGACCAGGACTGATCTGTCCGACTGCATCCTTGTCGATTTTGCGGAGCAAAAGATTGTTATGAATATTTTCCCCAGTATCGATACCGGGGTCTGTGCTGCATCGGTGCGTCATTTTAATCAAGATGCGGGTGAATTAGAGGAGACCGTGGTCCTTTGTATCTCGGGAGATCTGCCCTTTGCCCATCAGCGTTTTTGTGAGGGTGAGGGGCTAGCCAATGTCATTCCACTCTCAGTCTTTCGGGCGCCTGAGTTTGGCCGGGACTATGGGGTGACTATTACCAGCGGCCCTTTGACCGGGCTCCTGTCGCGGGCTATTATTATCATAGATACTTCGGGCCAGGTGGTCTACACCGAGCAGGTTCCAGAGATCACCCAGGAGCCTGATTATGATGCGGCCCTCAAGGCTTTGTGTCGGGTCGACTGACAGAAGAGAGTTTGGAGTTTTGCAAAAAAACCCGATACCTGCAAATCGCGGGTACCGGGTTTTTTTGGACAGGGGCAAGGCAAGGGGGGTATTTCTCAGTCCGCTTTCATCAGTTCAATGGCCACCTTGATGATTGACGGGGAGTCGAGGCTGCTCTTGCGCCACAGGGTCTTTTGTGGTCCATGCTCGATGAAGTGATCCGGGTGGGCCAGAATTTTGCTCTTGATTCCGTACAATCCGCGCTGTGAGAAGAGTTCAAGGATTGAGCTGCCAAAACCCCCTTGGCCCGCATTGTCTTCGATGGTGATCATGCGTCCAGTGTGCTCTGCCCAGTCGCAGATCAGGTCGGCATCCAGGGGCTTGATAAAGCGGGGGTTGATCACCGCGGCGGCAATACCGAGCTTGCTCAGGCCTTCCGCGGCGCGCAGGGCCGGATGGACCCGGTTGCCCACCGGCAGGAGGAGCAGATCGCTCCCCTCACGCAGGACCTCTCCCTGGCCAATGGTCAGCTCTTTCAGGGTGGATTCAAGTTTAACCCCTTCGCCAGAACCACGTGGGTAGCGAACAGCAGATGGCCCTTTGAAACGGCTGGCGGTGAAGAGCATGTGCTGCAGCTCGTCTTCGTCTTTGGGAGCCATATACACCAGATTGGGGATGTACCTGAGGAAGGAGATGTCAAAGACCCCGTGGTGGGTGGGGCCGTCGTCGCCAACAACTCCCCCACGGTCAATGGCCAGAGTGACCGGTAGATTCTGCAGGCAGACATCGTGGATAATCTGATCCATGGCCCGTTGGAAGAATGATGAGTAGATGGCAACCATGGGGTGGAAACCCTCAAGGGCCAGGCCGGCGGCAAAGGTGACGGCATGCTGCTCGGCAATACCCACATCAAAGAAGCGCTCGGGAAACTCTTCGGCAAAAGAATCCAGCCCGGTTCCTGCCGGCATGGCCGCTGAAATACCAATGATTTTTGGATTTTTTCGAGCCATTTTACTCATGGTCTCGCCAAAGATCCTGGTGTAGCTCACCGGGCCACCGGATGGGTGGGGAGAGCCTGTTTTAATCTCAAAGGGACCAACACCATGGTAGTTGCCCGGATTGTCTTCGGCAGGCTTGTACCCCTTCCCTTTGGTGGTGATCACATGGACCAGAACCGGACCGTCGAGATTGTCACGGACATTTTCCAGAGTTGGCAGCAGGGCATCCAGGTCATGCCCGGGGATCGGGCCCACATAGTAGAACTTCAGGGCTTCGAAGAGCATTCCCGGGGTGAAAAAACTTTTTATGTTTTCCTCGCTTCTCTTTAAAACACTGAGGATATTTTCACCTACTCCTGAGAGTTCGTGCAGGCGGGTGGCGATGTGATTACGCAGGCGGCTGACCGTCTTGCCGGTCAGTTTGCGGCTCAGAAAACTTGAGAGGGCGCCGACGTTCTCTGAGATCGACATCTCATTGTCGTTGAGGATGACGATCAGGTCGCGGTCCAGGTGTCCGGCCTGGTTCAAAGCTTCAAAGGCCATGCCGGCCGTCATGGAGCCATCACCAATGACGGCGATGACCTTGCGTTTGTCGCCGTTCATTTCTTTACCGCAACTCATGCCCAGTGCCGCGGACAGAGAGGTAGAGGAATGACCGGTTTCCAGCGCATCGTACGGGCTTTCCTTGAATTTGGGAAAGCCGCTCATTCCTTTGTATTGACGCAGGGTGTGGAATGTCTCCTGCCGTCCGGTGATCAGTTTGTGGGCGTAGGTCTGATGACCGACATCCCAGATCAACTTGTCTTCCGGGGTGTTAAAGACTTTGTGCAGGGCCAGGGTCAGTTCGACCACGCCCAGGCTTGGAGCCAGGTGTCCGCCGGTTTCTGAGACGGTGTTGATGATGGTCTCGCGAATATCCCGTGAGATGACTTTGAGTTGGGGAACACTCAAGTCACGCAGGTCTTCAGGAGACTTGATATCCTTGAGTCGGGGCGAGGCCGTGGTCGTGATGTCTGGATCAGATGTCAGCATAAATGAGGTCGTGTGTCAGTGCGAACGGGTTTCGATATAGCGGGCCAGCCCGCGTAATGGTTCGGCTTTGTGATCAAAGCACTTGAGTGCGGTCAGGGCAAGCTCGACTGCCTCCCGGGCCTTGTTGCGAGTTTCAGTTATGCCGAAGTAGGCAGGGTATGTGGCCTTGCCCCGTTCGGCGTCGCTGCCCGCAGCCTTGCCTAATTGTTCAGTGGTGGCGGTGGCGTTCAGGAGGTCGTCGACAATCTGAAATGCCAGGCCGATCTGGCGACCGTAGGCGTCAAGTGCCTGAATCTGCTGACTGTCGGCTCCGGCCCCCAGGGCGCCGGCAAGGACAGAGGACTTGATCAGGGCACCGGTCTTGCTGCGGTGTATGTCACGCAGGGTCTCAAAGGGGAAGTCCCGGTTCTCGTTGGCAATATCCAGTGCTTGCCCCCCGACCATTCCCAGGGAACCAGCCGCCCGGGCAATGCAGTGGGTCATGGCCAGCAAGCGTTCCGGAGCAAGGGTGTTGATGGTCCTATTGCTGATCAGATCAAAGGCAAAGGCGTGCAGTCCGTCACCTGCCAGTATGGCTTCGGCCTCACCAAAGAGGATGTGGTTGGTTGCCTTGCCGCGCCGCAGTTCATCGTCGTCCATGGCCGGCAGGTCGTCGTGAATCAGGGAGTAGGTGTGGATGCACTCCAGGGCACAGGCTGCGGGCATCAAGGCCTGCTCAACAGCGGGAGCATCGTCCACGGCGCGCCCGGCTGCCAGACAGAGAATGGGCCGTATCCGTTTACCACCGGCAAAGAGGCTGTAGCGCATGGCCTCGATGTGTTGCCTGAACAGCCCTTCGGCCGGGAGCATGTATTCGGCCAGTGCTTTTTCGACCAGAAGCCGCTGCTCATTCAGGTACTGTTTGGTTTTCATGCTCGTCGCTGTTGCTGTCGAAGGGGACTGACTCAAGTTTACCGTTTTTGTTGAGGAGAAGCTCCACTTTGGCCCGGGCCTCACTCAATTCACGGTTGCAGAATTCGGCCAGTTCTATGCCTTCGTTGAACTTTTTCAGACTCACGTCAAGGCTCAAATCACCCGTTTCCAGCTCTTCAGTGATCTTTTCCAGTCGGGCAAGACCATTTTCAAATGTTCGTTTGGCCATAATGTATTATGATGTTTATTCATGATGACGGGCAGGGTGAGTTGTTATTTTGGCTCATTGCTGCAGCTGTCAAAGAGTGACCATTCTATTCACTGAGCCGCCAGAAGTCGAGAAGAAAATCCCAATTGAACCCGTCAGGCCGTGCCTTCTAAACCCCATATCCTTGAAGAACCGCTGCATCAGTTCCTGTCCTGGTTGACCAATGAGAAGGGCTATTCGCCCCATACCATTGACAGCTATCGACGGGATATCCTGGAGTTTCAAGCCAGTTTGCCTGCAGATATTGACCTTGCGGCCATTGAGACGATCCATGTTCGCCGTTATGTGGTGAGCCTGCATGGTCGTAACAGCTCGGCCACTGTGGCCCGCAAGCTCTCTGCGCTGCGCAGCCTTTTTCGCTTCATGCAGCGTCGACTTGGGCTTGACTCAGATCCTCTGGTCGGGGTTATGGCACCAAAAACAGGGCGTTCCATCCCCGTGTTTCTGACCGTGGATGAGGTCTTCAGTCTACTTGAGGCCCCTGGCGACCAGGACAGTTTCGCGGCCCGGGATATTGCTTTGCTTGAGCTTTTGTATTCCACCGGAATGCGGGTGGCGGAGCTGGTTTCCCGTGATCTTGCCGACCTTGATTTCGAGTCCGGGATGCTTAGGGTGAGGGGCAAAGGAAACAAGGAGCGTCTGGTTCCAGTGGGTCGTCCGGCCCGGGAGGCAGTCCGTGCCTGGCTGGGGTTGCGCAATGAGCTCACCGCAGCCCGTGTGCGGCGAGGCCATCTGCCTGAGCGGAATGCTCTGTTTTTGAATGGACAGGGGGGGCGTTTGAGTGTTCGGAGTGTGGAGCGACTGATCCGGATGTATGGTGAGCGGGCCGGAATTCTCCAGGCCGTGACTCCCCACGCTCTCAGGCATTCCTATGCCACTCATCTCCTGGAGATGGGGGCTGATCTGCGTTCGGTTCAGGAATTACTCGGCCATGCCAGTTTATCCACAACTCAGCGCTATACCCATCTGACTCTGGATCATCTGGCCGAGGTCTATGATCACGCGCATCCCTTGGGCGGAGCCCAGGAGAGCCGGAAAAAGTGACGGTATCCCAATGATTTTTCATATGTCGAAATGCTTTATTCGCCATCGTATATTATAAGATGCTGTTGTGACATTATCAAAAAAACTTTAAACGAGTTAAATCTTCGAGCGGGAAAAAATGAAAATCAGATCAACAACTATCTTAGCCGTCCGTCATAAGGGGCAGGTGGCCGTGGCAGGTGATGGCCAGGTCTCCATGGGAAATACGGTCATGAAGCATGATGCACGCAAGGTCCGCCGTCTTTATAATGATCAGGTCATTACCGGTTTTGCCGGGGCTACAGCAGATGCCTTTACCCTTTTTGACAAACTTGAGCAGAAGCTGGAACAGTATAATGGCAACCTGATGCGGGCCGCAGTCGAGCTGGCCAAGGAGTGGCGCACCGACAAAATGCTTCGTCGTCTGGAGGCCATGCTCATTGCCGTAGACAGCGAGCACAGTCTGCTGCTCAGCGGGACCGGAGACGTGATTGAACCCGACGGGGGTGGTGTCCTGGCCATTGGTTCCGGCGGCCCGTACGCTCAGTCGGCTGCTCTTGCCCTGGTTCAGCACAGTGATCTGGATGCAGAGGCAATTTGTCGCGCATCCATGCAGATTGCCGGCTCCATCTGTGTTTTCACCAATCATTCCATGACACTTGAGACATTATGAATCCCATGCAATCCATGATCCCCAAAGAGATCGTAACCGAACTCGACAAGTATATCGTTGGCCAGGCCGATGCCAAACGCTCGGTGGCCATTGCCCTGCGGAATCGCTGGCGTCGTCGTCAGGTGGAATCGCCTCTGCGCGAAGAGATTGCGCCTAAAAATATCATCATGATCGGCCCCACCGGAGTTGGCAAGACCGAGATTGCACGTCGTCTGGCCACCCTGGCTCAGTCGCCGTTTCTCAAGGTCGAGGCCTCCAAGTTTACCGAGGTGGGCTATGTGGGCCGGGATGTGGAATCCATGGTGCGTGATCTGGTGGAGATTGCCATCAATATGGTCAAGGATGAGCAGAAAGAGCGAACTCAGGGGCTGGCCGAGGTGAATGCCGAGGACCGGATTCTTGATATTCTGCTGCCGCCATCACCCGCACATGGAGAGGCTGCGCAGCAGGGCCCTGCAGGTGCTTCCTCGTTTATCATTCAAGATTCAGAGCAGAGTGTTCTGCCCGCAGCCCCATCGCCTGATCCGGTGGAGTCTTCGACCCGGGAGAAGTTCCGGGAGATGTTGCGCGCCGGGAAACTTGATGATCGCGAACTGGAGCTGGATCTGGTGGAATCACGTTCCACGCCCATGGTTGAAGTGATGGGTGTTTCCGGGATGGAGGACATGCAGTCCAATTTGCAGGATGCCTTCAGCAAGATTTTTCCCAAAAAGAAGAAGAAGCGAAAACTGAAAGTGCCCGAGGCCCTTAAGGGGCTGATTCAGGAAGAGACCGAGCGCCTGGTCGATATGGACAAGGTCATGGAAGAGGCCCTGCATCGCACCGAACAGTCAGGCATCATCTTTCTTGATGAGATTGACAAGATCGCCTCGCGGAGTTCCGGCGGTCAGGGGCCGGAGGTCTCACGGGAAGGTGTCCAGCGCGACCTGCTGCCCATCGTTGAGGGCTCGACCGTGACCACCAAGCATGGCATGGTCAAGACGGATCATATCCTTTTTATTGCCAGTGGCGCCTTTCATATGGCCAAACCCTCGGATCTGATTCCTGAACTCCAGGGGCGCTTTCCAATCCGGGTTGAGCTGCACTCTTTGGGCAGGGATGAGTTTGTCCGTATTCTGACCGAGCCTGAGAATGCCTTGATCAAGCAGTATATCGCCCTGATGGCAACCGAGGGAGTGGAGTTGGTCTTTGAGACTGAATCGATCCTGGAACTGGCCGAACTTGCCGTTCAGGTCAATGAAAAGACAGAGGAGATCGGGGCCCGTCGTCTGCATACGGTCATGGAGCGGGTTCTGGATGAGCTTTCTTTTGATGCCTCGGAGAGGGGTGGAGAGCGCTTTGTGGTGACCGCCGCCTATGTGAAAGAGCAATTGGCCGGTATTGTCCATGATCAGGATTTGAGTCGTTATATCCTCTAGATTGGCGTCAAAACTTTTCAAGGTAGCCCCATGAATAAAAGGAGTTGAAAGACATACCATGCATGATATTGATCCTGAACTGATGTACTGCCCCACCTGTAATGATGAGTATCGTTCTGATATGACCCTGTGTGCTGTCTGTGAAGTGGACCTGATCAGCGGTGACCAGCGTTTGGCACAGGAACAGGCCCTGAATGATACTCTGGCCAGTCGTACCATGGAGATCTCTCCTGATGATGATCTTGTGCCTCTGCGTAAAGGTGTCCTGCTGGAGATGAAGAATCTGCAGAATATTCTGGCAAAAGAACGGATTCCGGCCCTGATTACCAGCGATGAGTCAAGTTGCGGCAAGAGTTGCGGTAAAGGCTGTGGCGGTACGGAACTCAATCTTCTGATACGGCGCGAAGATGCCCAGGCGGCCATCGATATCCTGGCCCGCGATTTCAGGGAAAAAACGTCCCTCGATGATCATGATCTGACCCATGTCAGTAAGGTCTACGATCGTGGGGCTGCTCAGGCAGTCTGTCCGGCCTGCGGCTGTAGTTTCACCACCAGCAATCCCACCTGTCCGGATTGTGGACTCTGTTTCTGATAAACAGTGAGGAGCAGTCCGCATGAAGTCTTCCTTCATCTCTCTTTTCCTGTGTCTGACGTTTTTTGTCGTTTCCGCCCCAGTCCATGCACTGGACATCATGTTGCCACTTGTCTACGAGGAGCAAACTGATGTCAGAAGCTGGCTGATGAGTGAAAAACTCGATGGGGTCAGGGGCTACTGGGATGGCAGGAAGATGTTCTCAAAAAACGGACTGCCCTTTCATCCCCATCCTGATTTTATCAAAACCCTGCCTCCCTTTCCTTTGGAGGGAGAAATATGGGGAGGAAGGCAGACATTTGCAAAGACGTCTGGCATGGTCAGAAAAAAAGCCCCCCATGAGGGCTGGCGCACCCTGCAGTTTGCCATCTTTGATGCACCGGAAGTCCCTGGTGGTATCGAGCAGAGACTGCTGGCTGCCCAGGAGTGGTTCCGGGCCAACCCGTCTTCCTATGCCTTTGTGATTGAACATCACCCGGTGCATGACGCACAACATCTCCAGGCAGAGTTGCAACGGATTGAAAAACTGGGTGGTGAGGGGATTATCCTGAGAAGGCCTAATTCACCGTATGTTGTGGGAAGAAGCGCGGATATCCTCAAGGTAAAGAGTTATTATGATACCGAAGCCGTGGTTATCGCGGAGTTTCCAGGGAATGGCCGGAATAAAGACAGAATGGGGTCTCTGTTGGTTGAACTGCCGGAGACAAAAATACGTTTTAAAATAGGCAGCGGATTCACAGATGCGGAGCGGGAAACTCCACCTGTGCCCGGCTCAGTCATCACCTTTAGATATTACGGCTTTTATGAATCCGGAATTCCAAAGTTTCCTTCTTTTTTGCGGATCAGGCCATAAGCGCATGGAGTGATTCTGCTCTGTACAACTTTGCCACTGTCAGTTTAAAGAAGCCTAAAAAAGAAAAGGCCCGCCATGTGACTCATGGAGGGCCTTTTCTTTTTCTGATTGATAAGAAGAGCTTTCAATGATCAGGCACTGTGAATGATGCACCTCAGTGCCTGATCTCAAGATTTCTGCTTACATCGTGTCAATGATAGTGTTGAAAGTCGCACTGGGGCGCATGGCCTGGTTGGTCTTTTTTTGATCAGGTCTGAAATATCCGCCAATGTCCACGGGCTGGCCCTGGGCCTGGAGCAATTCACTTGTAATCTTGTCCTCATTGGCCACAAGCTCTGCGGCCATCTTCTTGAAGCGGGCCTGCAGGGGGGCGTCTTCGCTTTGCTCGGCCAGGTTCTGTGCCCAGTAGAGGGCCAGGTAAAAATGGCTGCCCCGGGTGTCTATCTCGTTGACCTTGCGTGAGGGAGAACGTCTGTTTTCCAGATGCATGCCAATGGCCTGATCCAGGGTTCGGGCCAGGAGGGCAGCTGTCTGGTGATTGAAGGTGGCGGCGATGTGTTCAAAGGATGGTACCAGGGCGCAGAACTCACCCAAGGAGTCCCAGCGCAGGTGTCCCTCTTTGACAAACTGCTGTACATGTTTGGGGGCGGAACCGCCGGCCCCGGTTTCGAACATGCCGCCGCCGTTCATCAGCGGGACGATGGAGAGCATCTTGGCACTGGTTCCAAGCTCAAGGATGGGGAAGAGGTCGGTGAGATAATCACGCAGGACGTTGCCGGTCACTGAGATGGTGTGTTCCCCTTTTCTGATCCGTTCCAGTGAGACGCGCATGGCCTCAACAGGGGGCATGATCCGAATATCCAGACCACTGGTGTCGTGATTGGGGAGGTAGGCCTTGACCTTGGCGATGATCTGGGCGTCATGGCTGCGGTTTTCATCCAGCCAGAATATCGCCGGAGCGCCGGTGGCCCGTGCCCGGGTGATGGCCAGTTTGACCCAGTCCTGGATGGGAGCGTCCTTGGTCTGGCAGGCCCGGAAGATATCACCTGTTTCCACGGCCTGTTCCAGCAGGGTGGTGCCGGTGTTGTCCACCAGGCGAATGACACCGGTGCCTGGCGCCATAAAGGTTTTGTCGTGGGAACCGTATTCTTCGGCCTTTTGTGCCATCAGGCCGACATTGTCAACGCTGCCCATGGTTGCCGGATCAAAGGCTCCGTTTTGTTTGCAGTCATCAATGACGGTCTGATAAATACGGGCGTAGCAGCGATCCGGGATCATGGCAATGGTGTCGTGGAGCTGGTCGTCAGGCCCCCACATCCGTCCACCGTCACGCACAACCACCGGCATGGAGGCATCGATGATTACATCGTTTGGCACATGCAGATTGGTGATTCCCTTGCTGGAGTCCACCATGGCAAGCTCGCAGCTCTTTTGGTAGATCGCGTCGATGTCCGCCTCGATTGCAGTGCGCTGCGTCTCGGGCAGGTTCTGGATTTTGGCCATCAGGTCGCCAAGGCCATTGTTGACATTGACACCCAGTTCTTTGATGACTGCAGCGTGTTTGCTGAAGACATCCTGGTAAAAGACAGTGACGCAATGGCCGAACATAACCGGGTCAGAGACCTTCATCATGGTGGCCTTGAGGTGCAGGGAGAGGAGGACGTTGTCTTTGCTTGCCGCGGCGATTTGTTCCCGGTAGAAGGCGCGGAGGCTGCGGACATTCATGACCGAGGAGTCCAGGACTTCACTGGCAAGAAGCGGGGTGCTCTCCTTGAGTACGGTGGTTGTGCCATCTTCTGCCGTGAATTCAATACGGACGTCACAGGTCTGTTGAACGGTGACAGATCTTTCGCTGCCGTAGAAGTCGTTTTCCGTCATGTGCGCGACCCGTGATTTACAGTCAGGCGCCCAGGGCTTCATCAGGCGGTGCGGGTTTTTCTGGCCAAACTGTTTGACTGAGGAGGCAGCCCGGCGGTCAGAGTTTCCTTCGCGCAGGACAGGGTTGACAGCACTGCCCAGGACTTTGGCATACCTGGCGTGTACGGCCTTTTCTTCAGCGGTTTTGGGATCCTGGGGATAATCCGGGACGGAGTAACCTTGTGCCTGCAGCTCCTTGATGGCCTCCTGGAGCTGGGGTGCTGAGGCGCTGATGTTGGGCAGTTTGATGATGTTTGCATGTGGCTGTTTGGCGAGCTCACCAAGTTCTGTGAGGTAGTCTGGAATGCGCTGGTCTTCGGTGAGATGTTCGGGGAAATTGGCGATGATTCGCCCGGCCAGTGAGATGTCTTTCTGCACAAGGTCAATGCCGGTTCCTCTGGTATAGGACTGGAGGATCGGAAGCAGGGAATAGGTGGCCAGGGCAGGGGCCTCGTCGATTGCCGTATAGATGATCTGTGGTGTTGTCATGTTGGTTCCTTGGTTGTGCTCAAGATGAGTGTTGGGTTATTTTTCCTTATGGCTAACTTTTATCTCCACCGGTTGCCATCCCTCTGTCAGTTGCCGTTTTTCCGGTTCCACTTCTTGCGCTGCTTGCCGACCAGAGGCCGTTTTTTGTAGGCCAGAGCCGGATAGCCGAGGAGTTCGTCAGCGGCCTCTGAGAATTCACGACAGGGACGGATCGTCAGGTCCTTCATGATCTCCACATCCACTTCACCCTGACCATCGAAATGCAGAGTCAGGAGCAGAGGGCAGGGACCGTGGAAGCGGTACAGGAGTTCCTTGAGTTTTTCCAGGCGCTGGCGGTTGACGCTGCCCGATTTAAGGCGCATGGTCATGGATTCGGTGAATTTTTCCAGGGCCTCGGGCAGGGGGAACAGATCATCGGCAATGATCTTGGCGCCGCGCTCGTTTTTCTGCACCGTACCCTGGACGACTATGGGTTCATTGGAGTTGAGCATCTGCCAGCAGCGGGTGTACGTCTCGGGGAAGATAATCACCTCGACTGTGGACAGGACGTCTTCAAGGGTAATGAAGGCCATGGGGTCGCCGCGCTTGCTTTTTTTCTCAAGCTTGTCACGAATCAGGCCGCCGACTCGAACCGGTTGATCTTCGCCCCAGTTTTCCAGGCCGGAGATGTCAGTGTCAGCGACGATCCTGATCTGCCGCGCCTCTTTTTCCAGGGGATGCCCAGTGATATAGAAGCCGACCGTATCTTTTTCAAAGGCCAGCTTCTCCTTTTCTTCCCACTCGGGGATATCGGGAAGTGGGATGGCCGAGAGGGCCTTGTCATTGAGTTCAGGGGCTACACCAAAGAGTGACATTTGGCCGCTCAGCTTGTCGCGTTGCGCGGCCTTGGCCTGCTCCATGGACTGGTCAAGGATGGTCGTCAACTGGGAGCGCTTATGTCCCATGGAATCGAAGGAACCCGATTTGATCAGGCTCTCAATAACCCTTGAATTCACACGGCGCGAATCGACCCGGTTGCAGAAGTCTTCCAGGGACTCATAGCTGCCGTTTGCGTCCCGCTCTTCAACAATGGATTCCAGGGCCGCACCGCCGACATTTTTGACCGCGGCCAGGCCAAAGCGAATACGGTCGTTGATGACCGTGAAGCCATGTTGCGATTCATTGATGTCCGGAGGCAGGACTTCGATGTGATGTTCGCGGCACTCATTGATATACAGGACCACCTTGTCGGTGTTGTTCATGTCGCAGGAGAGCAAGGCTGCCATGAACTGGGCCGGGTAATGGGCCTTGAGATAGGCGGTCTGATAGGAGATGAGGGCGTAGGCCGCCGAGTGCGACTTGTTGAAGCCATAGCCGGCAAACTTGGCCATCAGGTCAAAGACAAACCCGGCCTTGGTCTCATCGATCTCATTTTTGCGGGCCCCGGCCATGAACTTGACCTTCTCCTGCTCCATGACCTCGGGGATTTTCTTGCCCATGGCTCGGCGCAGGATATCAGCATCGCCCAGTGAGTAGTTGCCCAGTATATTGGCGATCTTCATCACCTGTTCCTGGTAGACAATAACTCCGTAGGTCTCTTCAAGTACTGATTTGATCTGGGGCAGAGGGTAGTTGGCCGTGGCCCGTCCGTGTTTGGTTTCAACAAAGTCGTCTACCATCCCTGAATCCAGGGGGCCGGGGCGATAAAGGGCGACGAGTGCGATCAGGTCGCTGAACTGCTCCGGGGCCATCTTGATGAGGAGCTCCCGCATTCCCGCGCTCTCCAGTTGGAAAACCCCCAGTGCGTCACCGCGACAGAGCAGGTCATAGGTCTTGAGATCGTCCATGGGGATGGCGTCAATGTCAAGATCCAGGCCGATATCGGACTTGATATGTCCCAGGGCGTGATGGATAACGGTCAGGGTTTTGAGGCCGAGAAAGTCGAACTTGATCAGTCCGGTCATCTCGGTGTGTTTCATATCATACTGGGTCAGGGTCTCGTCATCCTTACCCCTGCAGGTGGGCAGATACTCGACCATGGGCAGAGGTGAGACCACTACCCCCGCAGCATGGGTCGAAGTGTGACGGGCCAGACCCTCAAGAGTGTGGGCGACCTTGAGCAGTTCCGCGATTTTGGGGTCGCGGTCAGCGGCATCCTGGAGTCTGGGCTCCTCCAGCATGGCTTTTTTGATGGTCATCTTCAGCTCTTCGGGGATCAGCTTGGCGATCCGGTCCACTTCGCCGAAGGAAATGTCCAGTGCGCGGCCCACGTCACGAATAACGCCCCGGGCCTTCATGGAGCCGTAGGTGATGATCTGGGCGACATGGGCTGCGCCGCCGTACTTGTGGCGGACATAGTCAATGACCTCACCACGCCGCTCCTGACAAAAGTCGATATCAAAATCGGGCATGGATTTGCGCTCGATGTTGAGAAAGCGCTCAAAGATCAGGCCGTAGGGGATGGGATCGATATTGGTGATCCGCATGCAGTAGGCGGCCAGACTTCCGGCACCGGAACCACGGCCCGGACCCACCGGGATGTTGTGGTCTATGGCCCAGTTGATGAAGTCGGCGACGATCAGGAAGTAGCCGGGAAAACCCATCTCGTTGATAACACCGATCTCATAATCGAGGCGTTCGCGGTACTGTTTTTCAAGCTCCGGGGTCAGGGTGTCAGCCTCGCGCATGGTGGCGAAGCGATCTTTGAGCCCTTCACGGCAGGCGAGTTCAAACATTGATTCCAGAGTTTCGCCTTCGGGTACCGGAAAAATCGGGAAGTGGTAGTTCCCCATCTCGATTTCGAGATTGCAGCGGTCGGCGATCTCCTGAGTTGTGGCGATAGACTCCGGGGTGTTGCTGAAGCGGGCCTTCATCTCCTCCGGGGATTTGAAGTAGAACTCGGTGGTGGAGAAGCGGAAGCGGTTGCTGTCATTGATGGTCTTGCCGGTCTGAATGCAGAGGAGTACTTCGTGGGCATAAGCCTCATCATTGTTGAGATAATGGCAGTCGTTGGTGGCCACCGTCTTAATTCCAAGCTCGCGACTCAGCAGCATCAGGCCCTGATTGACCGGGGTCTGTTCGGGGATGTTGTTTTCCTGGAGTTCAAAATAGAGGCGATCACCAAAAATAGCCTGGTATTCAAGGGCTTTTTTTCTGGCGCCGCTCAGATCATTCTGACCAATCAGCCAGGGAATTTCACCGTGCAGGCAGGCGGTGAGGGCGATGAGGCCCTCGTTGTGGGCGGTCAGGGTTTCCTGATCGATACGCGGCTTGTAGTAAAAGCCCTCGAACTGGGCAATGCCGGCCAGTTTCATCAGGTTTTTGTAGCCGGTTTCATTCATGGCCAGAAGAACGATGTGAAATGCCTTGGTTACTGCATTGGGGTCACGCTCTGCCCGGTTCCCCGGGGCGATGTAGAACTCGCAGCCAACAATGGGTTTGATGCCGGCCTTTCTCGCCTTGAGATAGAATTCCAGAGCGCCATACATTGCGCCATGGTCGGTGATGGCAACGCTCTCCATCCCGTATTCCTTGCACTTGGCAAGGAGGTCATCAATGCGGATCGCTCCGTCGAGCAGGCTGTACTGGGTGTGGACGTGCAGGTGGGTAAAACCAGCGCTCATGGCAAGTTTAATCCGGTAACGCCTTCCAGATTGGCATTGTCAAGAATGATACCTTCAAGACGTGCACCGCTGAAGTCGGCACGAAGCAAGTTGGCACCGCTGAAATCGGCATCTCGCAGGTCCGCGTCTCTGAGATCAGCCCCAGGGAGATTGGTGCCTTGC
>JACNLK010000064.1 GCA_014381505.1 Candidatus Desulfatifera sulfidica
TCGTCAACAGCCGACCTTGATTGTTGTCCATACCAAGGAACTGCTTTATCAGTGGCGAGAGCGCATTGAAGAATTTCTTGGGGTTACGCCAGGGTTGATTGGCGATGGTCGTTTTTCTATTGCCCCCTTGACCGTGGCCATTGTGAATTCCGCCCGGAAGCGGGTGGATGACCTTGCCCCCTGTTTTGGTCAGCTTATTGTTGACGAATGTCACCGGGTCCCGGCGGCCCTTTTTACTGATGTGGTCAACCGTTTTGATTGCTGGTATCAGCTCGGTCTCTCGGCTACAGCCTTTCGGAGTGATGAGGGGATGACCCGGTTAATCTACTGGTTTATGGGCGACCGGATTCACCAGGTTAAACAGGAGGCCCTGACTGTATCCGGGGCAGTGGTTCGGCCCGAGTTGATTCCGAGAATGACTTCCTTCAGTTACGGGTATCGCGGCGATTATCAACCTTTGATTAAAGCCCTGGTGCGTCATCAGGGGCGTAATCGTCTTATTCTGGATGATATAATTTGTGAGGCGGGCAGGGAAGAGTCCGGGATTTTACTGGTTGTGTCGGATCGGGTCAGTCATTGCGAGTTGTTCGTTGAGCAACTTGAGCGGGCTGGGATCGGTGCGGCCCTTCTCACCGGACGTACGCCCACGGATCAGCGGGCGGAGATTGTGCGTCAGGTTCTGGATGGTGAGCTCAAGATCCTGGTGGCGACCTTGCAGCTCATCGGTGAGGGTTTTGACTGTCCGGGTCTTTCGACTCTGTTTCTGACCACGCCTATCACATTTGAGGGGCGTCTCCTTCAGGTCCTTGGTCGTATCATGCGTCCGGCCCCGGGTAAACGGGCCCGGGTCTTTGATTATATTGATGAACAACTCCCTGTTCTGGCCCGCTCTGCTGCTGTCCGTCAGCGAGTCTTGGCAGATCTTACCACTTAATGTCGCTGTTTTGGCTATTTCCTTGCCAGAAAAACAAGATTGGGGTATTATGTAGAGTTTTTTTGTTCGGGTGTGTCGTCCCCGGTCACCAGTTTGGGTCAGCACTCGTCAACTGCGAGTGCTTTTTTTATGTGTGGGCCATGAGGGCCTTGTGTGTTTAGGACGGATGGAAATGGAACAGGATAAGATTCGTAACGTGGCAATCATCGCTCATGTTGATCATGGTAAGACTACTTTGGTTGACCAGCTTTTCAAGCAGTCGGGGATGTTCCGCGATAACCAGGAAGTGGCCGAGCGGCTCATGGACTCCGGAGATCTTGAGCGTGAGCGCGGAATTACCATTACTGCCAAAAATGGTGCCTACAGCCATGGTGATTATCGTCTGAATATTATCGATACCCCGGGCCATGCCGATTTTGGTGGTCAGGTGGAGCGTGTTTTGCGGATGGCCGACGGTGCGCTGCTGCTGGTTGATGCCCAGGAAGGGCCCATGCCTCAGACCTATTTTGTCCTCAAAAAAGCCCTCGAGAACAAGCTGCCGGTGATCGTGGTCATCAACAAGATCGATAAACCTGCGGCCCGTTGTGACTGGGTTGTGGATCAGGTCTTTGATCTCTTTGTCAAACTGGATGCCCCGGATGAAACCCTGGATTTTCCAGTGGTCTACGCATCGGCCAAGGATGGATACGCCCTGAAGGAATCCACTGACCCGGTGAGTGAGGCTACAGGTATGGCCATCATTTCAGATATGATGGTTCAGCACATACCTGCCCCAACCGGTTCCCCTGATCATCCTTTGCAGATGCAGGTTGGGACCATTGATCATTCTCCCTATCTCGGGCGGTTGGGAATTGGCAAGGTTGTCAACGGTACTCTGGCCGTGAATCAACCCCTGGTTGTGGCCCGACGTGATGGCAGTATTAAACCGGTGCGAGTCACCAAGATCTTCCGTTTTGATTGTGACGACAAGGTGGCAGTGGATCGGGCTGGAGTCGGTGAGATTGTGGCTGTGGCTGGTATGGATGATGTGAACGTGGGTGTTACCTTCACCGATCCTGATGACCCGCGGCCTCTGCCGCTGATTGCCATTGATCCGCCCACCATTTCCATGAACTTCATCCCCAACGATTCCCCCTTTGCCGGCAAGGAGGGTAAGTTTGTGACCTCCCGTCATATCGAGGAGAGGCTCAGTCGTGAGACTCTGGCCGATGTTGCCCTGCGGGTTGAGCCGCTGACTGATGCTGTAGGATATAGGGTTTCTGGTCGTGGAGAGCTGCATCTCTCTATTCTTATTGAGAAAATGCGCCGCGAAGGATATGAGTTTCAGGTCACCAGGCCTCAGGTTATCATGCGTGAAGAGAATGGCCAGATGCAGGAGCCATACGAAACATTGACCGTGGACGTTGATGAGCTCTACCAGGGCGCGGTCATCGAGAAGTTGGGTAAGCTCAAAGGCCAGATGGAAGAGATGAACAATGAGCGTGGCATGGCACGGATGGTCTTTAAGATTCCGACCAGAGGCCTTCTTGGCTACCGCTCTCAGTTTATGACTGATACCAAGGGCCTGGGGATGATGAACTATGTCTTTGCCGAGTATGGACCACATGCGGGTGAGATTACGAACCGGGTCAACGGCGTGCTGATTGTCAAGGATCCGTGTACGGCTGTTGCTTTTGCCCTGTTCAATCTCCAGGATCGCGGCAAGTTGTTTATTAATCCGGGCGTACCGCTTTACCAGGGCCAGATTGTGGGCGAACACAGCCGGGCTGCAGACCTTGTGGTCAATCCGGGCAAGGGAAAGAAACTCACTAACATGCGGGCCTCGGGCACGGATGAGTCTGTGGTGTTGACCCCGCCGGTGAAGATGAGTCTTGAGGATTGTATCGCCTATATTAACGACGATGAGTTGGTGGAGGTCACTCCGGAATCCATCCGCTTGCGCAAGAAAACTGGAGTTCGTCTCAGGGGCTAAGGGAATGAAAGACCTGTTGATTTTTATCGTTGCCGGTTTGGCGGGGGTGGGTGCCTTTGCATTTTTGTCCAAAAAATACGGCAGCGACTGCATCCCCTGAATGATGCTTTATGGCTCTGTGGGCACAGGGCTGATCGTGTTCTGGTTGTTGCGTCTGGTCTTTTGAAGTGTTTGAGCCATGTGGGCTGATTTTTCACCTTGTTGTGAAAGGCAGCTCAGATGGATAGAGTTTGATCTCTGATGGTTCTGTTTTACAAAAACGCCCTGGCATATCGCTGATATGTGAGGGCGTTTTTGTGTCTGCAGCTTCTTCTGCTGAAATGCTTTGTTGCTTCCGGGCCCATACATGCCGTTGTCAGTGTGTTGGAGCGACAAAAGGTGAATGGGAATCTCTATGGCTCTGAGGCTTATTTTGTCTCTTGTTTGAAAAGCATGAAATAGTCGGCCATAATCTGAGCGTGGTCAAAGACCAGTTTGGGAAGGTTGTCCGGGCCGAAGAGCCTGGCCTCCGCTGCATCATCGGCAGCTTGGAGAATACCCAGCCCTTGAGCGATGAATACCGTTGAAGCGGTGTGTCCACGAGGGTCCCGGTTTGGGGCTGAGTAGGTGTGAAACTGCCGCAGGCCAGTGAGTGAAAGGCTGGTCTCTTCTCTGGCCTCACGGATGGCGGCCTGTTCAAAGGACTCACCATAGTCAACAAATCCACCTGGAAGGGCCCAGCCGTGAGGCGGGTTTTTCCGTTTGATGAAAACAATTTTGTCTTCAATCTCAATGATTATGTCAACTGTGGGCGCCGGATTACGATGGGCGGGGATTGTCTGGCCGCAGCAATCACATTTCATGACGAGTGATTCTCAGGCAGTTGCAGCAGGCTGTGGATTTCCTGCCAGCTGGTGACCGAGTGCAGTTGATGGCGGCCCCGGTTCCAGGGTTGGTCAAAGACCAGAGGGATGATGTTTTGCTGCTGGAGATTATGACATGTCTCAGCACGATCATCGACAAAATAGCGCAGCTTATGGTCGTGGATATAGCGAGCCTTGTCATCGTGATCGCCCATGGCCACAAGCATAATTCTGGAACACGTTTCAGTGGAGAAGTGGTGGTCGAGCCAGTCGCTCACCGGTTGCTCCAAAGGTCTGGCTGTGATGATGGTTACAGGAGCCGTCGTGGCCATTTGACTTATTACCTCGACGGCACCGCTCATGGGCTGGAGACCTGTGGCGAGTGAGTCCTTGAGGATGGCGTAAAAGATTTTCTCCACCAGCTCCGTGGGCATGTTCAGGCAGTCTTCAACCTGAAAGCTTGTGATGTCATTCAGGGTGTAGGAGCAAAAGTCGTATTCCTCGCAGGCCAGACGGATAAAGGCCTCTGCCGTATCAGCGATCACCCCGTCAAGGTCAAACCCGATTTGCTCAACTTCAATCTGCATAGCGGCTTTCCAGTGTCTTGATTTGCTGCACCAGCTTTTCGTTGTGGGGGGTACCTACCCCTAATCGTTTACCGTGGGCAACGATGGCGCCGTTAATGGCCATGATTTCCGTACGTCGTTTATTGCGGACATCCTGAAGCATGGATGAAGTGTTCGCTGCAGTTTGGGTGCAGACTTTGAGGGTGGTGCGCACAGGATCATGGTGGATCGTTATACCGGCTGCACGAGCTACCTCAGCTGCTTCGGCGACGATTCGTTTCAGACGGCTGCGGGCAGCGCAGGAGGTAAGGAGTTGACCGTTGGTTCTATTGTAGAGAGCGCTGAGGCCGTTTATACCGGCATTGATCAGGAGTTTGGACCAGAGCCGGTCGAGGATATCATCCACCAGGGCGATATTCAGGCCGCTGTCTGAGAGGAGGCGGCAGAGAAACGTTAAGCGTTGTTGTTGCGTTTTCTGAGCGTTCCCGATAAATCCGCAGAATGTTTCACCCTGACCATTGTGTTGAACCATGCCCGGGGCCAGCAGGGTGGCACCTTCGGTGGTGGTCATAAAGGCGGGCGTCCCGGGCAGGCCGGCCTCCTGTTCCACGTCAAGGTGCCCAATTCCGTTCTGCATGAGGACAACCAGCGTCTCACCTGTGATCAGGGGACGGCAGAAATCCAGACTGCCTGACAGGTCAGGGGATTTGACGCAGGCAAAAAGAACATCAGCCGGCCCGATGGCTTCAGGGCTGGCCGAAACTTGCAGTGCAATCCGCTCTTCCTGCTCGCCCTGTCGGTAGACGATTCCCTGATCACTTAACGCGTGCGCGCGTTCAGGTCGGTGATCAAGAAGAAGGGTCTGAAACCGGTCTCTGTTTTGATCATGCCGGGCCAGGGTGGCAGCCAGGAGGCATCCCAGGGCCCCCGGCCCGGCAATAGCGATCCGCATTGTGCTCGTGTCCAGCTTATTGAGTAATAATGACAGCCTCTTCGATCAGGACATCGTATTTGTAGCCAAAACCGAAGTCCTGGTCGGCCCGTACGATGCCTTCGATTGTGATAACATCACCTTCAGCTGGACTCTCATTGGTGGTAACCACCAGATCGTGGCTGTTCTGCAGAGGGTCACCGCTGCCGTCCTGGAGGTGGATCCAGTTCTTGCCCATGATCATTGGGCTGAATTTGATAACCTGGCCCTGAATCTGGACTTTTGTACCATCGAGTTGTGCCTTGTTGGTGAAAATATCACCGACGACCTGGGCGTTTTCGCCGGTGGCTTTCGGCACTGAAACTGAGGCGAAAGTAGCTATTGCGGCCAGGCTTCCACCAGACTCCGATTCCGGCTGAATCTGCTCCTGGCTCCCTTCAGCTTTCACTGCATCGGCAAAAGATTCTTCCATGTCTTTTGCAACAGGGGCGGCAGCGAGTTTATCCAACATCTTTTGAGGAACAACTGTTTTCTTTTGTCCGGCCGAGGCGTTCCCCACCAAACCTTTGGAGAAGACGATGGAATCAAATGTCCTGTTGAGGCTGTTACTGACGAAATTGGTCATAATCATGCCCTGATAGTAGCTGACCTCGTCGCCCACAGAAACAGGTGTCTCCATTACGGCAACCCATGTCTGGTTGATGCCGGTGTCCACAAGGAGGTAAGTGTAGCCGGCGGCGTTCATGGTCTCCAGAACTTTGCCACTGAGAACAGCATCCTCAGGGGAGCTTGCTGCTGGTGCCTGTTGTTGAGAGATGGCGGGTGTGGATTGCTGGGTGGCGGTATCCTCCGGAGCGGGTTCCTGCTGGTTGCTACAGGCGCCGAGAGTGAGGGCTAGGCAGAGAGCACTGCGGCTCAGAAATTTGCTGTTCATAAGAGATGTCCTTTTATGTGTGTGATTTTGATTGGGAAAGACAGCTGGCTGACGTAGAACGATTTTAACAATAATCCTCATCCAGATACTTGGCAATGGTTTTGCTGAGAGATTTTCCCCAGACACGGTAGCCGGTTTCGTTGAGATGGATACCGTCTTCCTGAAAGAGTTTGACTTGAGATGCAGTAAATGACGGCAGCAGGTTGTGAAAAAAAACCTGCTCGGCCCGGCAGATTGATTCCGTTGTCTCGTTGAGTCGCTGGATCGCGTCCGGTGCAAGCCATGGTGACTGAAAGGGGAAGAGGGAGCAGGTCACCAGTTTGATGTCCGGGCGTAATTTTTTGATGGAATGAATGATACGGCTGATGATCTGCGGGAAGGTGTAATCTTCCATGAGCAGATTGTTGGTTCCGATCATGATGACTGTGGCGTCGCTGGTCATGATTTCCGGGGCGAGATGTGTAAGACGGTCCAGCAGTTCCTGCGCTGTTTCTCCCGGAATACCGCGGGCGGAGGTGGTCATGGTCGGGAGTAGAGTTGGCCAGTTCCCTTCGGCGATCAGAGAGTCCCCGATCAACAGGATGTTTTGTGGATTCATGATGAGTTGACGTGTTTTAGGTTGGTTGTTGTGTGGCGGAAACTGACCGGAAGACCATGACCCCCATGGCTTTTACCTGGATTGCAGCACCGGGAAGATGACTTATGGTCTGGTCCGGCTCAAGAAAATCAAGGGGTGGGGTGGCACTGGTGTCAATGATTTGATACCAGGCCTGTTCAGCCTCGTTGCCGGGAATTGCAGGCAGTATGAAATCAAGATTTGAGTCTTGCTCACCGTTGAGGAGAACCAGAAAGGAGTTATCAGCCTCGTTCAATTGTGTACCTTTGATGAGAAAACCCAAGTGATGGCAGGTAGAGGACCAGTCTTCCCGGCAGGGGTCAGTTGATTGCCAGTTGATTTCAGCCGGGGCGTCTGAGCAGTTTTTCTGCTGCCTGGGTTGGAAAAAATCAGGACGACGAAATGTGGGGTGGCTGTGTCGCAGTTGGATGCATTTTTTGAAAAATCTGAGGAAATCTTTGTTTTTGGCGGCCAGTTCCCAGTCGAGCCAGTTGATCTTGTTATCCTGACACCAGGCGTTGTTGTTCCCTTGTTGACTATGACAAAATTCATCGCCGGCACGGATCATCGGTACTCCCTGGGAGAGGAACAGGGTGACAACGAGAGAGCGCATGCGTCTGAGGCGCAGGGCCTTGATGGCGGGGTCGCTGACCTTCACGTGCATGACGATCGCGCCGA
>JACNLK010000092.1 GCA_014381505.1 Candidatus Desulfatifera sulfidica
TAGTGTAATAGTGAGATTTACCACATTGGCTTGATGTCTATTTTTCAAGGAACCCATAAGGTGAAAAAACATCTGGTATTGTGTACAAAGATCGCTTAATCCTCCCCCCGAAAACGTGGACACTCAGTTAAGCCACTTTTTGAGCGCAACGAAGATCTTGAGTGAAAAGGCAATTTTTCAAAGTAGCCTTATGAGGAGCAGGTGTTCAGCCAATGACTGATTATACCGAAAAAAAATGTCCGAAATGTGGTCAGCAGCTCAGAATACCTGGCCATATCGGGGGGATGCTCATGGCTTGCCCTTCCTGTGGTAAGAAGTTTCATTCAGACTTTAAGCTGGGGGGTACCAGAAGGAGTCACAGTAGAAGGTCGCAAGGTACATTGAGCAAGATTTTCGGGATGCCCTATGAGATAGTGAGGCGTATTTGCCGATATCTTATTCCATGAGTTTCCTGGCCAGGGAGTGGCATAAGGCCGTGGCAGGTCATGATAAGTCAGTACTCGGATATTTCCGGGTAGGTTTTCGGGGGTGAAGAACCTGGTGCATTTATTTTATGCCTTCGAATTTCTTCATTTTTTTACCGATGTGGGTGGCCTTATCGCAGCTGGTCCCTTCTTTCGGGTTGCATTCCAGGAGAATGGTCATCACTTTATCGGCCATTCTATCACAGCCCGAGTCTTCCAGTCTTCCCAGCAGATCGGACATCAGTTTGTTAAACTCTAGGCATTTCTTGTAATCTGAAGTGGCTCGTTGGTGGAGGAAGGCCGCTTTTTCGAGATCTCTCAGAATATCTTGAGGAATTATTTCAGCCATGAAGTCTGCTCCTTTGCTGGAGTGATGGAATTGCAGGTGTACGATTGATGAGATAGAGGCCGGAAAAGACCAGTGCACCGCCGATAAAAAGAGAGCTGCCTGGACGTTCGTCGAGGAACAGGGTGCCGAGCAAAACACCACTGACCGGGACCAGATTGATGTACATGGCTGCCCGACCTGCACCGAGTTTTTTCACCCCGTCATAAAACCAGATAAAACCCAGAGTCGTTCCAAAAAAGGCAAAGTAAAAGAGGGAGCCAGCAGCTGCTGCGGACAGTTCCCTTACTTCCCCAAGGTAACCGGTCAAAAAAGTCATTATGGTCAGGAAGAGAGCACCTATGCTGCAGGAATACGCTACAGCCACCAAGGGTTGAATGTCGGTGAGCAGCCGTTTGCCGATGAGGGTGTACGCAGACCAGCTCAATACGCAGCCAACGATGCAGAGCTCGCCTAACCCACCGATGTCCCCCTGAAACAGAGAGGCAGGTTGTCCCCGTGAGATAACGATCAGGGCACCACAGACAGCAATAAGCATCCCACTAATTTTTGAGAGACTGGGGCGCTCAGAAAAAAACAATATTGCCAGAAAGGCAGTTATCACAGGATTGACGGCGATGATCATGGATGCTCTCCCCGCTTCGATTGTCTGGAGTCCGGTAAAAAAGAAGATGTTGTAGGCAAAGACACCGGTGAGTCCCAGCAGAGTCAGGGCTCCCCATTGTCGTTTGTTCAGTCTGGGCAGAGATTTGTCGCGCACTAAGATTGCCGTAAGCAGCATAGCTGACGCGAGAAGGAAGCGGAGTGAGGCGGCAGTGAGCGGATGAAGTTCGGCGGCCAGCAATCGCCCGGCAACAAAGGTCCCACCCCAGAACATCATGGTGAGGATCAGGCGGATATGGACACCGGGCGAGATGAGGTTATCAGACATGGGAAATAAGAAGGAGTTATGAGTTTGGATTAGAAGGACAACATTTATTCTTTATAGTTGAATTTGTTTGAATGACAAGGAACTTGTTGTGACTATGGGCAATGGGCGATTAAAAAATAGTTTTCAGGAAGTGATTGTGAAATTGTGGTAAAAGTAGGTCTGTTTGCAGATTGCGCAGAGAACCGGGCCACCTCTCATATCAATGAAGATATTGCGAACGTGAATACCAAAAAAATGAAAGGTACTTTGAGAAATAACGGTTTTCGTTCATGTTGATCTTGGATGAAAACATGGTTTTTGGGTAAAGATGATGACATTGAGAGGAAAATAG
Organism: Candidatus Desulfatifera sulfidica; assembly: GCA_014381505.1. Lineage (GTDB taxonomy): Bacteria > Desulfobacterota > Desulfobulbia > Desulfobulbales > Desulfocapsaceae > Desulfatifera > Desulfatifera sulfidica. The sequence continues at coordinate 2,073 of JACNLK010000092.1, forward strand.
AATGGGCAACCCGTTTCAGGATCAATTTCTCAAGGCTGGACTGGTCAGTAAGAAACAGGTGAAAAAGGTCAAGCATGAGAAGCGTCATAACCGTAAGCAGAACAAGGAAGACAGCTCGGTTGAGGTGAGCAGAAAAGCTCGTCAGGAACAGGAGGCTCAGGCGCAACGTAATCGTGAACTCAATCTTAAATATGCTGAAGAGAATCGGCTGAAAGAGCAGAACGCTCTGATAAAACAGCTTATCCAGGGGAGTCGGCTGGATCAGGATGAACGTGGTCAGCGATATAACTTTGTTGACCAGAAGAAGATTAAACGTATTTTTGTCTCTGAGGAGATGGCAGACCAACTCAGTTTGGGGCAACTGGCCATCGTAAAATTCGGGAATGGGTACGAGGTGGTTCCGGCCAAGGTCGCACGGCAGATAATCGACCGCGACAGAGAATTTGTGGTCGCTTTTCATGAAGGGGGTGCGAGTCATGAGTGAAAAACATGATATACGTCCGGGACAATCGCTGGATCTGTTGAAAGAACTCCATATTCTGACTCGTGACGGCAAGATGAATCAGGATAGCCGTCGTAAACTCAAACAAGTATATCACTTGTATCAGTTTATTGAGCCACTTTTGCAGGAAATTCAAAGTGAACACCAGAATATTCATCTGGTGGATCATGGTGCGGGCAAATCGTATCTTGGATTTATTCTTTATGATCTGTTTTTTAAGGCTTTGGATGGTGGTTCACAGGTTTACGGGATTGAAACGCGTGATGAACTGGTCGGTAAATCACGATTATTGGCCAAGAAGTTGAATTTTTCCGGAATGACCTTTTTGAATTTGTCGGTGATGGAGTCCACGGCATCGGAACTTCTACCGGAGAGGATTGATATCGTTACTGCCCTGCATGCCTGTGATACGGCTACAGATGATGCGATTCAGTTTGCCCTGAAAAAGAAAAGTCAATTTGTGGTATTGGTGCCCTGTTGTCAGGCAGAAGTTGCTAAAGTCCTGCGTAAGAATAAAGGGAAGATGTTGGGGGGGAACTCACTGGTCGAAATCTGGCGTCATGCCTTGCATACTCGGGAGTTTGGCAGCCATGTCACCAATGTTTTGCGCTGCCTCCAGCTTGAGGCTCACGGGTATCAGGTGAGTGTGACGGAACTTGTGGGATGGGAGCATTCCATGAAGAATGAACTGATTATTGCAACGTATAAAGATCTTCCCCGGCGACGGCCCGCCGAGCGTTTGCATGAGGTGCTGGACACTTTGGGGCTGGATGAGTTGCAGGGCAGATTTCGCACTGATTTGTAACGCAATAAGTGTTCAAAGAAGAAAATACGATGAATATTTCAAAGTAGACCTCAGCTGAATGGTGTGTTGACTGGCCGCTGCTTATGTGCCTTTTTTACCTGGTGGGGCAGGTCGATTCGTTTTTTCAATCTTCTTCTGTCGCTCGGCAGAGGGTAAACGTAAATCCATGGGCATCCCTTGTGTTGAAAGGATGATCATGCGTGGCTCGTCATTAATCCGAACGGCATTCGGCAGAATTCGCCGTTGCAAGAGGATCTGAATCTGCCTGCCGGTGAGTGCAACTCCTTTACAGTCTGGTTCCAAAACATAGCTGCACCCCTCTTTCCATCCTGAGCAACCGTAGGCCTTGTGGCCCCTGATAACCTCTTTACCGCAGAATGGACAGCTTCCCCAGCGCGAAAGATTCAAATCGCCGACGGAGCTGTTTTGGATCAGTCCGTGAATGTAATCGCCAATTCCGGTCATGAAATCATTTGGATCGAGTTGGTCTCGCTCTATTTGCTTAAGGTTTTCCTCCCATGTACCTGTCATTTCTGGTGATTTGAGTAACTGGTCCTGGACGAGTGCGATCAGGCATCGTCCCATATCAGTACAGCGAAGTTGTTTTTTCTCACGCCTGATATAGTTGCGACGCAATAATGTTTCGATGATGGCGGCACGTGTCGCAGGTGTGCCGATACCACGTTCCTTGAGTGCTTCACGCAGGGTGTCGTCATCAACAAATTTACCGGCGGCCTCCATCGCACCAAGCAAAGTGTTTTCTGTGAAATGACTGGGAGGGCTGGTTTTGCCTTCACGCAGGAACGGCTCATGTGAACCGGTTTCACCTTTTTCAAAAGCGGGTAGGGATTGAGTATCAGCAGCGCCTTTGTTCTTTGTCTTTTTGGGGAAGAGACGCGTCCAGCCCGGCTCGACAAGCTGTGTTCCTTTGGCCTGAAATTTCACTTTGTTGCTTATACCATCAACCGTGGTGATCTTTTTAATGCAGACAGGGTGGAAGGCGGCAATGAATTGTGTTGTAATGGTGTCGTAGACGAGTTGCTCATTGTGTTTGAGAGTATGCGGTATGATACCGGTTGGGATAATGGCGTGATGATCGGTGACTTTCTTGTCGTCGATGATTCGTGCCGTGAATGGGAGTTTGGCAAGATCAAGTGGTGCGATTTGCTCTGGGCGAATGGCTTTGAGTTGAGCTAGAATTTTTGGAACGCGCGGTTTTATATCCTTGCTGAGATAGCGTGAATCGGTTCGCGGGTAGGTGACGAACTTACCCTCGTAAAGATTTTGGGTCGCGGCGAGGGTGTCGGCGGCTGAAAGCCCTTGCTGCTTGTTGATTGTGCGCTGTAATGTTGTAAGATCGAAGAGCTGTGGCGGCTGTTCTTTTTTTGCTTTGCCGGTGACTCCTGTAATTGAAAATTGCTGTCCTGCTGTCTGTTCGAGCAGTGCCTGTGCCTTCTTCTGCTGGTCAAAGCGTTTACCGGTGTATTTGAAGACTACGTCCCGGTAATGGGTAGAAAGCTCCCAGAACAGTTCGGGGCGAAATTGCAGGATAGTGTCGTCGCGTGTGACGATCATGGCGAGTACCGGCGTTTGTACTCGGCCAATACTCCAGAGGACACGATCACCGCCTCCTCCGATGCGACCGTGCCGGACGGTGTAGTATCGCGTGGCGTTGAGGCCGACAATCCAGTCAGATTCGCTGCGGCAGCGGGCTGCTGCATAGAGCGGGTCGTAGTCGTGCCCATCCTTGAGATCCTTGAACGCCGTTAGAATCGCGTCGGGTGTCAGGGAATTGAGCCAGAGACGGCGAATGGGTTTGTCTTCACAGTTACACAAGGCAAGGATGTAGCGAAAAATAAGTTCGCCTTCACGGCCGGCGTCAGTGGCGCAGACAATTTCTTCGGCCTGGTCAAATAGAGTTTTGATGGTCTTGAATTGATCGGCCACTCCACGATTTTTGATCAGGGTGAGTTTGAATTCTTCAGGTACGAAGGGGAGGGTGTCCAGTGACCAACGTTTGAGTGCCGGACTGTATTCGCCCGGTTCCTGTAATGTCACCAGGTGTCCAAACGCCCATGTGACCGCGCAACCTCGCCCCTCAATGTAACCATTTTTTTTGGTTTTTATGTTGAGTACATCGGCGATATCACGGGCCACGGACGGCTTTTCAGCTATTATAACTTTCATCAGACGTTTTTCTCGGCATCCATGTTTACATCGTTTCTGTGAAATACATTGTGCTCCCGGATATTCTTTATAGTTAAGTCGGTTACGTCTTTGATTTCAAGAATATACGCATTGAATTGAATGAGAAATACCTTAGCCTGACAAGAGCTGATTCAGTGTACTCTCTCACCTTGGAATGATCAGGCCCGGAATATTTGTTGATGATGAGAAAAAGAGGGCAGAACAGTAGGATTCACCTTAGAATGAAAAACAATGGAAACAGTGCCGTCTGGGATGGACTGTTGTCTGTCTGTGACCATTCTGTATTGAGCGCACAGAGATCCTGAAAGAAACCCCTTATTTCTCAGAGTAATCATCTGAGTGAAAAGTGAATAATTGATTTTTTTCTGAATAAATCCAATGAAAATACGAAAATTAACACCTGAAGATTATCCTAAGGCTACTGCCTTGTTGCGGCAGGCATTTCCTCATAGCACGTATGAAATGAAACTGGTGGATAATTTACATAAGAATGGGACTCCCATACATGAGTGGGTGTGTATTCATACCAATAAAATAATCGCTTATATTGCTTTCACCAATGCCTATCACGATACTGAGGTCTGTGGCTTGCATTTGGCGCCGTTTGCCGTAAAACCTGAGTTTCAGAGGCAGGGAGTGGGGTCTGAACTCCTTCGTTTTGCTTTGAGGCAGCAGGTCATTAAGGACAGTCCAATTTTCGTTCTTGGTGAAACTACCTTTTACCAAAGGTTTGGATTTGAGAAGTGTTCCATGCCAATTTGTCCGTTTGCCGAAAATAATCGTCATTTCATGAGTATACGTAATAAAACGTTGGAACCGTTCACCGTGGGATACGAATTGGAGTTTGGTCAGGGCTAGGCAGCCTTTGATGAAAATGAGTGTCACCTGTGTGCTGAAAGCCTGCCTTGAGTGACATGCAGAGATGAAAAATTGGAAAACACTCGTTTGAATTTTTCATTAAATTGCAGCTTGCGGGGCCGGATCGGGCTACGTATCACGGCTAATAATGTACAAGGAAAAAAATGGTACAGATAGGCAGAATCAATAAGCTTACGGTTAAAAGAATACGAGATTACGATGTTTATCTTGATGGTGGTGAGTTGGGCGATATTCTTCTGCCATTGCTTGAGTTACCTGAGAATTGTCAGGTAAACGATGAGGTTGAGGTCTTTGTTTATAATGAATCAGAAGGCCGTCTGCAGGCGACTATTCAAACGCCCAGGGTAATGGTTGGGCAGGTTGCCAAATTGCAGGTGGTAACCAATGCGACAACCGGCTCCTATCTCAACTGGGGGTTGAAAAAGGATCTGTTTGCCCCGAGAAGCCAGCAGCTTGTCAAGATGGAGGAAGGCCAGTCATATGTCATCTTTGTCTTTTTGGACAAAAGGAGTAACCGGATCACCGCAAGCTCAAAGCTGGATAAATTGTTGAGTCAAGAGCCTCCGAGATATGCCGAGGGCGAAGAGGTTGATCTTTTGATTTATGACACCACAGATCTTGGATATAAGGCGGTGGTGAACAAGACTCACGGAGGTATGCTTTACAAAAATGAAGTATTTCAGAAAGTCGTTGTTGGCCAGTCGATGAAGGGTTTTATAAAGAAAGTACGAGAAGATGGTAAGATTGATTTAATTCTGCAACAATCTGGTTATCAGGGAGTGGATGATATTTCTCA
>JACNLK010000093.1 GCA_014381505.1 Candidatus Desulfatifera sulfidica
GACGGGGCGGCAGTTGCAGATCCGACCGCCCGGGCGAACTTTTCGGAATTTTGTAAAATTACCGGTCCCCGGGCTATGTTTCTTGGCCGCGAAAAGGGCACTCAGAGGGCAGGGGACCACGATGTAGACCACTCGGGCCTGACCGGCACGAATCGGCATGGAAAAACCGCCGCAGACCACGTCGCCCAAGACGTCGTAGAAGGCGTAATCGAGTCCCTCGCTCTCCTCATAGGCGCCCAGGGACTCGAGCATGTTGATGGAAGTGATGATGCCGCGGCCGGCGCAGCCGACGCCGGGCTCAGGTCCACCGGACTCAACGCACCAAGTGCCCCCGTAGCCCTCTTTTCTGATGTCATCCAGTTCCACGTCCTCGCCTTCTTCGCGCAGGGTGTCCAGGACCGACTTCTGGGCCAGGCCGCCCAGCAGGAGGCGGGTGGAGTCTGCCTTGGGGTCGCAGCCGACCACCATTATCTTGCGGTTTAGTTCCACCAGTCCGGCCACAGTGTTCTGGGTAGTGGTGGACTTGCCGATGCCGCCTTTGCCGTAGATTGCTACCTTTCTCATCTTGTTCTCCTTTGCTTGATGGATAAAAAGTGCGTTGTTGTCTCTGTTGCTTTCCTGCGTGTTTGGATATTTGAAAGATAGCAAGGTGTGTGCCAGGCAGGTCAGTATTTTCATTATGTGTGTAATTCCGGCTTTTTGTGGTCTTTGTTCGCGGGTTTACTGGTAGGGAGTGGTAATGGCGGGGTGCGGGTGCTTGTCTGTAAACGTACAAAAAGGAATATTTCTTTCAGTTTTGTACGCCCCTCCCCATCAGAGGAGAATGGGGGTTTTTTTGCAATTTTGTGCAGTATTATCAGGAAAAATGACATGAATGTGTTGTATTGTGGTGAGATGGTGATGAATGTTGGTGGTAAATGTCGTTTTGTATCGGCAAGTTACCTTGAAAGGAGGGTGTTTTTGGAGAAAATGGAATAAAAATTGCATTAATTTCTAGAGTGATCCTGGAAAATAATTAGAGTGGACGAGTGGACGAGACGAGTTGAGTCAGAAAAGAATATGGGGAGTAGAAAGGTGAAGAATAATTTACAGACCTTGGAGTTACGGGCCTTGGGTGAGATCTGTGCCCTGATTGGGTCGGCGGTCCATCTTGATACGACCCTGAGTCATATTTTGCGTATCCTGCACGAGACCCTGGATATGGAGCGGGCCACGCTCCTTCTTCTGGATCGTGAAGGCAAACGGATGTCCATTCGTTGTTCCTACGGTCTGACGGTTGAGGAAGAGCAGCGGGGAGTTTATGAACTTGGCGAAGGGGTCTGCGGTAAGATCTTCAGCAGTGGCTTCCCCTTTGTTGTGCCGGATGTTCATAGTGAGCCGCTCTTTCTTAATCGCACCAAAGCCCGTCGCCAGATCAGCAAAGGGCGGATCTCATTTATCGGTGTGCCGGTGGTGGCCGGTGGAAAGCCCGTGGGGGTTTTGAGTGTAGACCGTCTCTTTGGGGATGAGGTCTCATCTGAGGAGGATATCCGTTTCCTCTCGGTCCTCGCCATGCTCATGGGCCAGTTTCTTCTCTTGCACCGAGCCATCAGTCAGAAAGAAGCGGTTTTGGTGGAAGAGAACAAGAGCCTCAAGGCAGAGTTGCATGGTCGCTATAACCGGCATTATATTATCGGCCAGAGTAAGGGGATCCAGGAGGTTTTTCGTACCATAGAAAAGGTGGGGCCCAGTCAGGCCACGGCCTTGATTCTCGGTGAATCGGGGACCGGTAAGGAATTGGTGGCCATGGCCATCCATGAGGCCAGCCCTAGAAAGAAGCAGCCTTTTGTTAAGGTTAATTGTGCGGCATTGCCTGAAAATCTGTTGGAGAGTGAATTGTTCGGGCATGAAAAAGGTGCCTTTACCGGGGCGTTTCAGGTCCGGGTGGGTCGTTTCGAGCTGGCCCATGGCGGGACTCTTTTTCTGGATGAAATAGGGGAGTTGGCCCTGCCCTTGCAGGCTAAACTCTTGCGGGTTATTCAGGAGCGGGAGTTTGAGCGTCTGGGCGGGACCAGGACCATTCAGGTGGATGTGCGGATCATTGCCGCCACGAACGTCAGTCTGGAGCAGGAGGTGGCGGCCGGTTCCTTTCGTAATGACCTCTATTATCGTCTTAATGTGGTGCCCATTGTTTTGCCCCCTGTGCGTGAGAGACTCGACGATGTGCCGCTTCTACTTGATCATTTCCTACGTGCAAGCAACAGGCGAAATGACAAAAAAGTACGGATGACTAAAGAATTTCTTGATTTTCTGGTTGGATACGATTGGCCGGGTAATGTCCGTCAGATTCAGAATGTCGTGGAACGCCTGGTGATCCTGGCCGACGACGGTTTGATGAAGGTTGAAGATCTGCCCGACGATATGTTTCAGAGGAGCAAGGAACCATCAGCTTCCATGTCAGGCGGGGTTGAGAAGTGCGGGGCTGAGTCAGGGCCGGAGGGCAGAAGAAGATCAGGACGGGTTTTGAAGGATTTGGAACGGGAAGAAGTGGAGGCAGCGCTGATCCGGAATGGATGGGTTAAGATCCGTGCGGCTCGTGAACTGGGCCTGACCCAGCGTCAGATCGGCTATCGAATCAAGAAATTCGGGCTCAAGCGCCCTGGGGGCTGGTAGACCCTGTCATCGCGGCTGAAGGGGTGACCAGATCACTGATTTCCTGGTCGGACAGGGAGCGGCCTGCGGTCATGGCGTGTTGGCGGATCAGAGGTAATGTTTTGTCGATGGTCTGTTTGTCAAGTGAATAGCCAAGGTCGGACAGTTTATCGCTGAGCGCACGTTTCCCTGTCTTGCTGCCGATGAGCAGCCGCCTGCAGCTTCCGACCAGTTTTGGGTCGTAAGGTTCATATGTTGCCGGATTTCTGGTGAGTCCCTGAAGATGGAGGCCGCTTTCGCAGGTGAAGATGTCCCGCCCGATCAGTGGGTGCTGGGGATTGATGGGTCGTTCAACGGCCCGCGCCACCAGTTTGCATAAGGGGCGTAGCAACCGGGTCTGGTATTCTCGAGTTCCGGAAGCCAGGCTCAGGTATCCCGCCAGCTCCTCGAGGCGACTTGTGCCCGCGCGTTCGCCCAATCCCAGAATAGTGGCATCTGCCCAGCTGGCACCGGCTTCCAGGGCGGCGATGGAGTTGGCCGTGGCCATGCCAAAGTCGTTGTGGGTATGGACTGCGATTTCCAGGGGGCAGACCGCGCGGATCTCCCTGACAAGATTTTGCATGCTTTGGGGGCTGGCAATCCCCACTGTGTCAGCGAGTCTGACTCGCACGGCTCCGGCCTCAAGGGCTGTTCTGCACATTTGTTTGAGGAGGGTGGGGTCAGCCCGGGTGGCGTCTTCCATTCCAACGGAGATCTGTCTGATGCCAAGGGCGCGGGCCTGTCCGATGGCCTCGCTTGTGACCCGCATGGCCCATCTTGCGTCTTTGCGCAGGCGCTCTTTCAGGTGTATATCCGAGGAGGGGATGGAGAGGGAGAGGATGTCCGGGCGGAGCGTGGCCGCGTGGTGGATGTCGCTCTTCAGGCAGCGGCACCAGAGGGCCAGGCGGGCCCTGATCTTTTGCTTGCGGCAGGCCGTGAAGAGATCCGTGAGTGCCGGGTCGTGTGGAGTGGCGATTCCCAGTTCAATCTCTTCAATGCCGAGGCGATCAAGAAGCCCGACTATAGCCAGTTTGTCAGTCGCCGTAAAGGCGATCCCCGGACTCTGGGCGCCTTCACGCAGAGTACTGTCAATAATTCCTTTCATTTGTCCTTTGTGAGCAGTCTTGTCGTCTTGGCGGGGGCAGGCTAACTTTCTTCTATTTGTCGTCGGAACCAGTTGAGCTGCCGGTCACGGATTTTTTTCATATTGAGAAAATAGATGTCCTGGGGAAAGAGGAGCTCGGCCACTCCTGAGTCAAAGATGCGCTTGACCTCGTATTCATCATGGGAAACGTCTTTTTGGTAGATGTAGTTGAGGTAGCTCTCGTAGGTGTGGACGATGAACTCCACACGCATGCCTCCGAGGCGGGCGAAGAACTTGAGCATGGGTGTGCTGGCGGAGCTGCCGATGTTCTTGGCCCGTCGTGAAGTACCGGTCAGGGAGTCTGAGATATCTTCCAGGGCCATGAAAGAGTTTGCTTTGATGGCGCTGGAGGTCAGGTGCTGCTGGAAGGTCTGGATGTCCTGACGTGACTGGAGAACACCCATGAGACCCAGTTCATCGTCAACGGCCACGGCCGGGTTTTCCTCGCCCTTGCGCAGCAGTTTTAACACCTTGGCTTCCGAGGTCTTCTTGCGGATGGAGACGTAGATGGGAATTTCGCGATTGCCCGTGGTGAAGCGGCGTCGTTTGATCAGGGTCAGCTTCCTGCCCCTGGCCGGTTCGATTGTCTCAGCCTCCTCGCGGCTGATCACTTTGAGGCTGCGGCAGGAAAAGTTTTTTGGTTCATGTTCGCTGAGCAGGTAGACGATCTCCAGTTCACCGATCCTGGTGTTTGTGCTCCAGACGTGCCGGTTGAGAAAATTGAGAAATTTTGAGAACTTTTGCTCAATGTCTGTCTCGCGTTCCCTCTGGTCAATGGAGCCGGCGAGATTCATGAGGACCAGCTTGCGTTTGGCCTCAAAGCGGGCCTTCGGGTGGTAGCGTTTGTCGAAATTGATCAGGAGTAGTTTGGCCGGACTGCTGATGGCATCGATTTCATTAGTCATTTCGATGTGGGCGCTGTAGTTGGCAAGGACTTTGTGTCGCAGATACCTGATCACGCCATCGGCGGTGCGTGAGTAATTGTTGACTGTGGAAATGATTTCCTTTTCCGTGCCTTTGATTCCGAACATATTGCCCAGCAGGTTGTAGGCCCGTCGCTCCAGTTCTTTCCATCCGGCAGGGTTGTTCAGGATCGAGCGGATTTCGGCAAAACTGGTGACGTTGAGGAAATCAAAGATCTGATTGCGGGTAATACGGTATTTGGTGGCCATTTCTCCGTGGCCGATGATTTTGGCTAATCTGCGCGCGTCTTGTGAAAAGAGGGTGCTGGGCAGAGGAGTGTCGACCGTGGCAAAGGGTCCCTGTTGATCCAGAAGGAGAAAGATGTTGTCGTGTGACTGATTCATGGCTGCAGGTGTCCGGGGGTGATTGGGAGAATATTATTGTGACAGCTTGTTCAGGCTACCTTGAAAAATAGCCTTTTCACCCGATTACTGCGTTGCTTCGGAAATAACAATGCTTGCATCTATCTGATATGCTGCACTTCTTGTTTCCGTCGCGCCTTGTGTTCGAATAAAATTGCTCATCTTTTAAGGTACTCTTTAGTTTATCATAGCAGTAAAATTTTGAAAGAATAAGAGAAATTGCCGGCGCATGGTTTGAGTGAGTTCATGGGCCTGGTTGAGTATTTCGTTTCGGTCAATGGCTGGTTTGTCAATTGAATTCAGCCAGTCTTGGTCTGCTTGTAGCCATTTCGCCACATCATCAGGTGCCGCAGCATGATTGTCAAACTGGACTCCGATGAGATAGGGACGGTTCTGGATGCTGAATGCTTCAACCTGGCATTGTGCCGATGTGGCGAGAATCTTGAAGTGGCCCGGGATCGGCGGTACAATCGCCTTGCTGTGCCATTTAAACAGGGCCGGTGTTGGATCTGTGTCTTTGAATATCGGGTGCTTTCGACCATCGTAGGTCAGGTGTCCTGCTGTGAAGCCCACTGATGGGTGCAGGTTGGTGCCGATTCGTCCGCCCAGGGCTTCGGCCATCAATTGGTGCCCCAGGCAGATTCCAAGGCAGGGGCGTTCACTCAAGAGCCATTCTTGAAGTGCTTTTTTTTCTTCAATCAGGAAGGGGTAGATGTCCTCTTCATCGACATTTGGGGAGCCGCCCAGGAGGATGAGGCCGTGGAAAGGGGAGAGGTCAGGGATCTCTTGCTTCCAGGCAGGGATGATAACCAACTCGACTTGGCATGCTGTTGCCGCCTCCCGGAGCAGGCGGCCAGGTGGCTCCCAGTGAGCATGTTGCAGGACTAATATCTGTTTCATGGCTGGGCGGTTTTGTGCTGATATTGAAGGTACCGGGTACCGGGAGAGTCTGTTGCCTCAGGAGGGAGAGCCTGTTGCTGCAGGGTCCCGGTAACCGGTGGTGGGAAGGCTTAAAGAGACATGGATAGGCTGATTCCGCCGTAAATAAAACTGTCATCATCCGAACTGAAACTCTCAGTCTGAATAGTGTCTTCTGCTTCATCGCTCAGGGCGAAAGAGTAGTAGAGCTCCGGGGTGAGGGTGAAGACCTTGCCCAAGGGGAAGGACATGGAGGCCGAGATTAGACCGTCATGGAATGCGTTGTAGCCGTCCGCATCCATGTAACCGATATTGGCACCCAAGTCGAGTGCCAGGTCCTTGCCGAGTTCAAATGAGTGGGAGATACCGGCATTCAGGTACCAGCCCGGGAATGCATCGTAATCGCGATAAATGGTCAGGCTTGGTGAAAGCAGGGTCTTGATGGTAGCGCTGAAGTATATTTCCTGGGTGTCCTGGGCACCGTCTACCGCATAGTAGATCAGGCCCACACCGTAATCAGCAAAATTGCAGGAGCTGTCATAGGACAGGGTGAGATCGGTCTCGTTCCAGCTGCTCGATTCAGCGTCGGCCCCTTCAATAGCTGGAGTTTCTTCGCTGTCGAGGTTGCCCCA
>JACNLK010000048.1 GCA_014381505.1 Candidatus Desulfatifera sulfidica
CATCAACACTGCGGCCTCCTAAGTCCGAGGCTTTCAACTTAAATACGAAAGAACCAAATTTACTCCTGATCGTGGTGATTATCTTTTGTCTCTTGCTGATCATGCGCGTGCTGCGATTTATAAAGGTCCTTGATTTGTTTGAGTACATGCTGGAGCCGATTCTGCCCTTTTTTGGAATGAGTCGGCGTGCAGCGCCTGTTACAGTGGTTGGTATGGTGGTTGGGCTTTCGTACGGTGGCGCACTGATCATTCGCGAGGCCACTTCGGGTAAACTTGCACGACGTGAGGTCTTTAACTCATTGGCTTTGATGGGACTTTGTCATTCTTTGATTGAAGATACCTTGCTCATGCTCGCGCTGGGTGCGAAGGTTGACGGTGTTCTCTGGGGAAGGCTTGTTTTTTCTCTAATGGTCATGTTTTTGATTGTACGTCTGCAGCGAGGGCGCGGACATGGAACTGTTCAAGGTCAAACTGGTCAGGAATTTCCAGAACAAGTATGATATGAGAAGAATGAAATTGCGAACAATTGTCACCCCCGTTTCCCGCAGGTGACGGGATGATTCCTGTAGTTCTGTAGAAGTAAAGGAGAAGAGGCAATGAAGATATCCCAATTCGGACATAGAATGACCAGTGGTCCTGGAATTCTCAGTTTGATGGATGATCTGGGTCAGGCCATGGCTGCCGGGGATAAGATTATGATGGGCGGCGGTAATCCCGGCCATGTTCCAGCCCTGCAGGATTTGATGGCCTCCCGCTTGCATCGGATTGCAGATGATCCTGAGCAGTTGAGACGTCTGATTGGTATTTATGATCCACCTTCTGGTGAGAGCGAGTTTGTCAAATCATTAGCTGATTTATTACGTCGTGAGTACGGTTGGGATGTGGGTCGGGAGCATATTTGTCTCACCAATGGCAGTCAGAGTGGCTTTTTTGCACTCTTTAATCTTTTGGGTGGACAGTATGCTGACGGGACTCGCAAAAAGATTCGTTTGCCCATGGCTCCTGAGTATATTGGCTATGCTGATCTCGGGCTTACAGATGACTTTTTTGTGGCGACTCGGCCCAGTATTGATTTACTTGCTGATAATCTGTTCAAATATCGGGTAGATTTCGATGCTATGGATATTGGTGAGGAGACCGGGGCGATTTGTGTCTCACGGCCTACAAATCCAACAGGTAACGTCATTACAGATCATGAAGTGGCTGAGCTTGATCGACTGGCGCGTCAGCATGACGTGCCGCTTATTCTTGATAATGCGTACGGCTTACCATTTCCGGGGATCGTTTATTCTGATGCCCAGCCATTCTGGAACGAAAACACAGTGGTCTGTCTTTCCTTGTCCAAATTGGGATTGCCAGCGGCCAGAACCGGGATAGTTATTGCACGACCTGAGATTATACGGGCACTGGCAGCCATGAATGCAGTCATGAATCTGGCCCCTGGCAGTTTTGGGGCTATGCTGACCATGGAGATGGTGGCCAGCGGTGAAATCCTTGATTTTGGAAGAAAAATAATTCGTCCATTCTATCAATCCAAGGCCGAAAAGGCTGTGGCCGGTTTTCAGACGGCACTGAGTGGGGTTCCGTACCGGATTCACAAACCAGAGGGGGCCATGTTTTTGTGGCTATGGTTTGATGATCTGCCAATAAGCAGCCTTGAGTTGTATGAACGACTCAAAAAGCGCGGGGTCCTCGTTGTCTCAGGCCATTATTTTTTTCCAGGTCTCTCTGGTCAATGGAAGCACAGTGTTGAATGTCTGAGAGTTACGTATTCCCAAGATGATGAGCAGGTGGCTCGGGGAATTACAATCATCGGAGATGAAGTAAGAAAGGTGTATGCTGTCTAGTTTGTGTGGGTGTCTTGAAATGGTCATAGGTGAGGTGCAGTAATGGGTTGGAGTTACAAGACAGTTCATTTCGGGCTCAAAAAAGAGGGACTTCTGGGCGGTGCGTTCCTGGATGAGGTTGAACTGGAAGTTTCGTTAAATGAGTATGGGAGGCTGGGCTGGGAATTGATCTCTCTGGTGGACGTACAGGATGGCCTGATGGCTGTGCTCAAGCAACCTTTGGGGCGAGTTCCTGAACAGCAGGATGAATTTCCGGAAATTCCACAGGAGAGTGTGGCCGAACTACCTGAGTTGGAAGATGAAGTTGATTCTGAGTGTGAAGTTTATACTGAAGGAACGTTTGAAGATGGGCATCTGCAGGCAGAAGAGGAATCACAAGACAGTGACGATGAGCAGGCCGAAACAACATCAACTGATGCTCGTCCACTTGATCCCGGAGCCATGCGTATCGGTTGACGTGCGTTGAGCATCTGGTTGGAGGGGGCAGGTTTGAATAACACTCGAATGGAGTGTAGTGCGTAAGAATTACTCAGTTTTTGAAGCGCGTGGGTAAAGAATATCCAAGTTTGTTTTTCGCCATCGTCTGTTTCATATTGCTTATCTGGTTCTTTTCTTTAAATATTAGTATGTTATACTAATCGTGCAATGGCTGGCATGAATGTTGGAAGTCTTTAATTATCTTCATTCTCCCCCTTTTAGCGCCTACTCGACTTGTTCGGATAGGCGCTAATTTTTTGCGAGGTGATAAATAAATGGAGACATCTTTTTGAGGGAAATGGTTATCTTGCGGTCTGCTGAAAGAATTTTCAAAAAGTCATAAATAAGACGGCCCAGCTGTTGGTGCACCATATAGGGTGACTGTGGCGCTTGTGGCATACGATATGCAGTGGCCTGTCTGCGTTTTCTCTTGACATCATTACTTGAGGGAAGCTATGATCTTATTCAGGTTGCTTTAAACCTCAGTAATCGTTTCCTGAGAGGAGGGGATCTGTCTTTATAGCAATCTGAGGTCATTCAGGTGTCCGCTTTGCGGACGGTAATAGGGAACGCCGTGTAAATCGGCGATGGGCCCGCCGCTGTGACTGGTGACAATTCTTGCTATGTGTATGCCACTGCAGCTGAATTTTGGTTGTGGGAAGGCGCAGGATGCGGTTGAACCGGAAGTCAGAAGACCTGCCTGAATGAGCGGCCTCTCCATGCTTGGGGGGGCGGCTGATTACCGTCGTGGATCAACGGTAATTGTTGCTGATCACGTGGATAATTTGGGACATCCTCGGATCGATGTTGTTTATCGGTCTGGGGATTTTTTTTGCCCGGATCATACTCTCATGGGTATTTTGAAAAATGAGTATTTTCGTTCAAGATGAAGACGTGCTCAAAGTTTTACCCCAGGCATATGGCTGATATTCTGAGGACAAAGTTTTGAGTGCGACCTGGCTTTTGGGTGAAAAGACAATTCTTCAAGGTAGCCTTATTTTTTTTCAGGAGGTTTTCATGCGAATCAGTGAACGGATCATGACTAAAATTGTTCTTACTCAGATCAAAGACTGGGACAGCTTTCAACGTATAATGCGTTATTTGCTGTAGAGGGAAAGAAACTCAAATGATCCGGGGGGCTGCCTGGTGGGCAGTCCCCCGGATCAGAAGAAGCAAAAGAATCAGCCCAGACCCAGAAACATGCCGATTTGATAGACGGCCACAGACAGTATAAAGGCAAAGACAGTATTGAACGCCATGGAAAAATAGGCCCATTTCCAGGTGCCTGCCTCTTTGGCAATACAGATGACCGTGACAAAGCAGGGGGCGTAGAACATAATAAACAACATGGCCGAAACAGCAATCACCCGGTTCCAGTGTGGTGACTCAAGTAAGCGATCACCCAAAGGCTGAGAGGCGTCTGCCTCAATTTCGCCCATGGAGTAGGCCGTGCCCAGGGTCGAAACAATGACTTCTTTTGCAGCAAAGCCACCCATGAGTGCAATATTGGTTCGCCACTCAAAGCCGGCCATTTGGGAGATCGGTTCCAGGCTTGTCCCGATTTGCCCGGCCAGGGAATGGCGCAGGGCTGCTTCAGACTCTATGACATCAATGGTTGTGAGTTGATCCTGAAGTTCTTGAGACGCTGTGGACAGTTCCTCTCCGGCTGTGGCATCTTCAGAGCTCTGGGTGATCTTTTCAGCATCAATGTCTGACATAATTGCTTGACGTTGTGCTTCAAAGTTTGCGGCCTCATCTTCTGGAAGACCTGGATACGTCATCATGGCCCAGAGGACAACGGAAAAGGCGAGAATTACAGTACCTGCCTTTTTAATGTACTGCCAGGTACGCTCCCAGGTGTGAATTGCCAAACCTTTGGCAGTTGGAAAACGGTAAGGGGGGAGTTCCATGACAAATGGAGTGGGAGCGCCCTTCAGGACTGTTGATCGAAGTATCTTGGCCGATATCAGGGCTACCAGCCAGGCCAGAAGGGTGAAAAACATCATGTAGCTGGCCTTGTGGTCGGAAAAGAAAGCTCCGATAAGGAGGGCCAGGACAGGAACTTTGGCCCCGCAGTTCATAAAGGGCACTGTGAGCAGGGTGGCCATGCGCTCCTTGGGTGAACGCATGGTACGTGTAGCCATAACACCGGGAACAGCGCAGCCACCGGCAATACCACCAGAAATGATGAATGGCATAACGGATGAGCCGTGCAGTCCAAATATCCGAAAAATTCTATCCATCATAAAGGCGACTCGGGCCAGGTATCCGGAATCCTCAAGAATTGAGATTCCAAGGAACATAAACATGATTAAAGGTACAAAACCCAGGACTCCACCAACTCCATCAATGACTCCCGAGATGAGCATTGAACGCAATGGTCCTTCGGCCATATTGTTGCGAACTGTATCACCCAGGAATACAAAAACATTTTCCATCCAGCCAACCGGGATTTCACTCCATGTGAAAGTGAACTGGTAAAGGCCGAAAAGGATAAGGAGCATAGCCACGGGGCCAAAAAACCGATTGGTGAGAACTTTGTCGATCCGATCAGTGATGTGAAGCCTGTCCTGGTCAAAAGTGTGAGTGACAATTCCCTGGCGGAGGATTGATTTGATGAAGCCGTAGCGGTGATCAGCGATGATTGACTCTGGAAAAACTTCTGTCGTCTTAAGCGTGTGATCAGATACGGAAGTGACTTGGCTCTCTATTGTCTGGGCTGTGGTTTTGGATTCATCCTGTCCTTTGGAAAGGATCAGGTCGTCGTGTTCCAGGTACTTGATTGCCGTATATCTCGATGGGTAACTCTCGGTGAGAAAATTTTGTTCATCAATGATGGCCATCAGGTCGAGAATTGTTTCGTCAAGATCTTCACCGTAGGAGATATGGGTGGGAATCCATGGTTTGTTTTCCCGGGCAACCTCCATGGCGGCAGTCATCAGTTCGTCCGTTCCCTGGCCATTACGGGCAATGATAGGTATGACAGGCACCCCAAGGAGTTCTGTGAGCTTTTCCGCCTTGATCTTAATGCCGCGATCCTTGGCAACATCGATCATATTCAGGGCGATAACAATGGGGATGCCAAGTTCTAAGAACTGGCAGGTGAGATAAAGATTGCGCTCAAGGTTGGAGGCATCAATGATGTTGATCACAACTTTTGGTCGTTGGTTGATCAGGTAATCGCGTGCGACAACTTCTTCTTCTGAGTAGGCCGTGAGCGAATAAGTGCCAGGTAGATCAGTAATTATCACATGTTGATTGTCGAGTGTTAAAGAGCCCTCTTTGTAGTCGACGGTGATACCGGGATAGTTACCAACATGTTGACGAGCACCTGTTAGGTGATTGAAAAGAGTGGTTTTACCGGCGTTGGGGTTACCAGCCAGGGCCATAAGGAATTTGTTCATGGAATTCTCGTGGGTTAAGGTGAGTGTATTGTTTTTCTGAAAAAAATAGGGCTGGCCGATAATTTTTTCAGATAGCCAAATAAGTTATGTTTGAGGGGGCTCAGTGCAGATCTTTTTTGGGTAAATCGCAGATATTGTCGCAACCGGAACAACTGCAACCACAACCACCGGAGGTATCCAGGTTGGCCGCTCGTTTGAATTGGCGATAAAGCTTGATGCCGATAAAAAAAATGCAAATGACAACAGCAATAATGATGGCAATAGTCTGGAACATGGTCGTTTTAGTTTGTAATTGTTAGGTGGTCCTAATTGCAAAGGCCAAAAAAAAACCAGGGGTACGATCTGAGTTGATCTATGGCGCAGCAATTAAGATATTTTTCATACTTTCATGATCCAGGCTCAGTGTACTTCCGTGTATTTTCAGAAGGCATTGTGAGCCACCCTGCTTTGGACAGATAAGTTCGACTTCTTCACCGGGGTAGAGACCCAATGCAGCCATTCTGGCACAGTGACTCCGGTCACCTGTGACTTTGCATATTTTTACACGTCCCCTGTGGCAGGCCTCGGACAAGGGGCTGGTCTTCCGTGGACACGTGGAGGTATTGCTTTTATTATGACTCCTGCTGGAGCAGCAGTATTTTTTCTTAAACACATTAAAGGTCATATGAACTCTCGTTGTTTGAAATGTTTAGGTACACCAAACTTTAAGGGCTGTCAACAATTTTTCAAGTCTTGTTTTCCTGCCTCGGGAGAGGTTTAATGAAAGAAAAGGGAGCTGGGCTGCCAGTTTGATTGATGTGTAAGTCTTGGGGGTCAATGTAACTCGTGTAAATCGGAGAAAAAATGAGTGTTGAGGTGCCTGGAAGATATACTTTGAAGACTGCCGAACGAAGGGCGGTCATTTCAATTTGTCTCAATATAGTTTTGGCTTTGGGGAAGGGTGTTGCTGGTGTTGTGTCGGGATCCACAGCACTTATCGGCGACGCCATCCATTCATTGACGGATGTTCTTGGATCCAGTGTGGTTTTTGTTGGAATCTGGGTGGCTGGACGGGAACATCCTTCGTTTCCGTATGGTCTTTACAAGGCTGAGACCCTGGCAACTTTGGTTACATCCATGGCTGTTATGCTGGCCGGTTATGAAATAGGCCGGCAAGCCTTGTTTGGTGTTTCCCGCCTCCCCAATATCTCGGTAGCCTTGCCAGTGACCATCGTCTCATTTCTCGTAGCTTTGAGTTTTGGGCTGCTTCAACAAAAAGCCGCGAAACGTCTTGGTTCGCCAGGGCTTGCGGCAGATGCTCGTGATTATCTTACTGATTCCCTGTCAACTTTTGTTGTTTTGCTGAGCCTGCTTGCTGCAGGGTTTGGCTATCAAGTTGATCGTCTGGCTGCAGGGATTGTTTCTCTCTTTGTTTTTTATGCCGGCGGGCAACTTCTGGTGGGGGCATTGAAGGATTTGCTTGATGCATCCATAGATCGTGAAACCGAACGCGAGATTATTCATCTGGTTGAAGATCATCCACGAATCACTCGAGTAAAGCAGTGTTTCAGCAGGGTTGCCGGGGGACGCTTTCTGGTGGATATGGATGTGACTATGCAGACCCCGTCACATAAGGTCGCTGATCAAGTTGCCGATTGGCTTGAGGAAGAAATTCAACGGCAATTCCCGAAGGTGGTTTTGGCCAGGATTCGTCCCCATTATGCTCTAGGCGAATTTGTTCGAAGGCTGACTCCGGTGACTGGTATTGACGGGGAGCCCACCACCCATCTGGCATCGGCGCCATGGTTTTTGCTGGAAACCATTCGTGAAGCAGATGGGGTGGTTGAAAGTCGGAAGTTGGTGGAAAATAAATATGCGCAATCTGAAAAGAGACGAGGCCTTCTGGTGGGCCGTTGGTTGCTGAGCTTGAAACCCGATGAGGTTGTTGCTTACGATACCGGGGGAGCGGCTGCTCTTTTGTTAAAAGAGGCGGGGGTTGACTTGGTTCAACCCTCTTCGTTGACTCTCACAACGATGTAGTCCGCTTCGTTGTTGCGCAGAGTTAACGTGCTGCCCATGACTCGAATGGCCACCGGGTCGTAGAGAGGTGCCCGACCCTTGATCGTGATGACGGTGCCAGGGACCAGTCCCATTTCCCGCATTCTTGTTCCCATTTCATCTTTTGCCTTGATGGCGACAATCTCGCCCCGTTGGTTTTTCTTCATCTGTCGGAGTGTTATATCAGTCATGTGGCTCTGTACCTTTTGTTAAAATAAATTGTTGGGCGCTCCTAACTTTCAAATATTTTGTCTTATAGCCAGTACGTGTTGGGAAGTCAAGAGGGTTTTGATTGACGGGTTGTTTGCTGAGTGAAAAGAGTTTGCTCAGCTCAAAGGAGCTGAGCAAGCCTGTCTGGATGATGGAGTTGAGCGGTGTCGAGTTACAGACAGGATCTGCCAGTTGTATTTGTCGTATTTTCTGATGTCAATTCCGGTCTGCTGTTGATCTTCGTTCGTGAGTAAGCTTTGGTCAGCATAGAAGCACATGGCCAGATTGTGCCTGTGAGGGGAGTTTCCTGAGGTGCCCTTTTTCTTGATTGAGGTCAGTGCCCAATAACATTTTCCTGTGTCAATCTGGTGTCAACTGTAAAGTCGCCTGCCTAGGTAAAGGGGGGGGCAAGATAAGCTGCTCTTGTAGAAGTTGCTGCAGGCTATGTGTGTCCCTGTGTTTTGCGGGTCGACTTTGTTGTGGGCTATTGCACAGTGAGTTTGTGTCAGTTTAATCTGCACCTGTGTTTTGTGGGCTTGATTTTGTATGAGACTCGGAAAACAACATCGTTTCAGCAAGTTATGTATTTGTTTTATTTCTGATGTTCTGGCATGATTTTTTCATTCTTATTTATCAGTAAGTTATGCGTATGACAGTAGTATCAGCATTGACCAGGAAAGGTCCAGTGCCTGTCAGTGAGATAAAGAGTGAGAAGGTACGGTGTTATGTCGAGGGGAAATGTTGTGGGTGAATTGTCGAGCAGTACTCATATTGCGTGTTCCAGTGGCGCACTGAAAATATGCTCGACATATTATGCTGAAATGGGTGGTTATCAGTTGTTGACTACTGAAGAGGAGGCTCGCTATAGCAAAATATTGAGAGATTGTTTTGGTCACATCATTCAGGCTATACAGGACGCTGATTGTACTATTGATGACATGCTGAAACTGCAGCAAGAATTGTCAGATTATAGCTTGAAGAACCCTGCGCTTCCGCCAAGGAGCATGATTTTAATGTTGGCCTGTACAGGGCTTTCTGAAGTGGTTAGCCGTCATCCGGATAACCAACTCTTGCTTGATCTGCAACAGCAGGTTTGGGGATGGCGTCAGGAGTTGGAAGCTGCCAAAACGATAATGATTAATTCCAATTTACGCCTCGTGGTTTCCATTGCCAAATATTATGCATATCAAAACGATATTTCCTTCAGTGACGTTATTCAGGAGGGGAATATCGGATTAATGCGTGCCGTTTTTAGATTTGATCCACGGCGTGGAAATCGATTTTCCACGTACGCTACATGGTGGATCAGGCAGTCAATAACACGAGCGTTGATGGATAAGAGCAAAACGATTCGCTTACCTATTCACTTTGTCGAAAAGAAAAAATTGTATTATCGTTCTGTTCGTGAACTGCGTGAGACTTTGCAGCGCGAACCCACTATCCATGAAGTGTCTAGGACGTCTGATATTCCACTGGCCAAGATTCAGGAGATTTTGCAGGGCGGCTGGGATACTGTTTCACTTGAAACACCAATTGGCAGTGACGGTACGTCTACGATCAAGGATTTTGTGGAAGATACAAATGAACTATGTCCATATGAGAAACTGATAGGAAGAGAGCGTAAAGATCAGATCAGACAAATCCTCTCAACTCTTAACGAGCGTGAACAGCTGGTTTTGAAGCTTCGTTTTGGTCTTGATAACAGCCCGGAACAGACACTGGCTGAAATTGGCAGAAAGCTGGAAATTTCACGGGAGCGTGTTCGGCAGATCGCAGAGCAGGCTATAGAGCGTCTGCGTCACCCCAGTCGAGCGAAGATCATTGCTGATTATGGAGAAGTTCAAGTCTGACGTGCCAAGGTGTTAACTTATCCTGGACTTCTGGTATTTGAGTCTCGTCCTGTAATGCTTGCACATCTTTGTTGGGATGGGTTGAAATAAGAAGGCGGGTTGATTTTGGTGAAGCCTGTCCTGCGTAAGGCATGAAAGGTCAAAAAAAACGGGGTCTTTGCAAGTTCTGCAAAGACCCCGTTTTGTATCTTGGTGACCCCAAGGGGAATCGAACCCCTGCTTACGGCGTGAGAGGCCGTCGTCCTAACCGCTAGACGATGGGGCCAAAATGGTGGACAACTATTTACTGGACAGTGGTATCCTTGTCAAGGATTTGTTGCCTGTTCCTTGAAAAAGGGTGCGGGATCAATCCTGGCCTTCACCGATTACTCTTCCAAACTCTTTGGCTGCTAACAGCTGCTCTTCCTGCTGGAGCAAAGCATCCTTGCTCTCAACACCTCTGATAAGAAGCTCGCTTCCGTATTCAACATCCAAAGTGTCGGCAAAACATTGGGCGGTCAATATTGAGGCGTCAAACACCTTTTTACCATGTGTGGCGGCTGTGGCCAGCAGGTGTAGTGTACGTTTGTCACCTTGCCGAAAAGATTCGTGTAAGAGATATTTTCGTGCCCAGCGAGCTTGGAAACGGTCTATGAAACACTTCATTTGACCTGATACATTATAAAAATAAATGGGAGTGGCCAGCAAAAGCTGATCCGCATGATCAACTTTACCATAGAGCGGCCCCATGTCATCTTTGATAATACACGTCCCTGTCTTGTTGCAACCTCCACAGCCTTGACAAGGAGAGATGTTCAGCGGGTTGAGACGAATAAACTCAACCTCATGCCCGAATTCTTCCAGACTGATTGCAATATGTCGTGCCAGAGTTTCACTGTTGCCGTTTTTACGGGGACTGCCGAGTATGCAGAGTATGTTCATGGGTTCGATGAAAGAGTTGAATTTTATAAATTGGGCAAGCGATTAAAGAGAGCGGTGCTTTTCTTGAGGCTGCTGGCAACCTCTGGGCTGAGAAATTCAGGTGCGCAGCGCCATGACCAGTTGCCCTGTGAAGTTCCTGGTGTATTCATTCTGCAATCAGACCCAAATCCCAGGATGTCCTGCAGTGGAAAAATTGACAGCCTTGCAATGGATGACATGGCCAGATAAATCAGGTCGTTATGGATTTGATTGCTGCTGTGGATCTCCTGGTTGGCGTGGGCTTTGATCTTCAAACGGTCCTGATTGGTGAGTTCTGAACTCAAGAACCAGCCAACAGTGGTGTTGTTGTCGTGAGTCCCGGTGTAAACCACGCAGTTTGATGTGGAGTAGTTGTGTGGCAGGAAGTCATTGTTCGGATTGTTATCAAATGCAAATTGTAAAACCTTCATCCCGGGAAACCCAAGGTTTTCGCGCAGGTCGTTGACAGCTTCTGTGATCTCACCCAGGTCTTCTGCAATAATTGGCAGGGGGCCCAGTTTTTCCTGGAGATCTGTGAAAAAAGATATACCGGGACCTGGCAGCCATTGGCCGTTCATGGCTGTCTCTTCGTGTGCCGGAGTAGCCCAGTAGCTTTCAAAGCCTCTGAAATGATCAATGCGGGCAATATCAACAAGATTAAAAACGGCTTGAAATCGCGCGGCCCACCATTTGTTGAGTTTGTCGTTTGTTTTTTTGTCTTTGCTGTGCCAGCGGTAGAGAGGATTACCCCACTTTTGCCCGGTCTTGCTGAAATAGTCGGGGGGGACTCCAGCCACATGTTCAGGTCGTCTGGAAAGTGGGTCTAAATCAAAGATATCCTGATGAGCCCAGACATCTGCGCTGTCTGTGCTGATGTAAAATGGAATGTCTCCGATGAGTCGGATGCCTGCGTGATCGGCATGTTTTTGCAGAATCCGCCACTGTCTGTAAAACTCAAATTGTTCAAATTCGTAGTAGCTGATTCTTTCTTGTTCTTCAAAACGCAATTGTTTGAGGGCAGCAGGGGTGTGGGCGCTGATGTCTGCAGGCCAGGTGTTCCAGCTTTGCCCTGCGAAGCGATCATGGCAGGCCATGAAAAGTGTGTAATCGTCAAGCCACGGGGTTGAATCCCTGAAGTCCGTGAAGGCTTTCTGGTTCATGTTAAAGCGGCTGTGGGCCTGTTGGAGGAGCTGCTGTTTGGCGTGAATGACCGGTGGGTAACTGGTATGGTATTTCGATGAATTATGAAAGACCTGTAAATCGTTTTTATTGATGAGCCCGTGTTCCTGAAGCAGTATTGGTGAAAGAAGTAAGGGGGATCCGGCAAAGGCGGAACGCGTCATATAGGGAGAATTGTCAAAGAGTGGGTCCGTTGGGCCGGTGGGTAAAAACTGCCAGCAGCTTTGACCGGCACTGGCCAGGAAATCCATGAACGACCAGGTGTCAGGGCCGAGATCGCCAATTCCATAAGGAGATGGGAGCGAGGTGATGTGGGCCAATATTCCACTGGCTCTGTGAGTTGGGAATGAGCGATGAGCTTGAGAAGGGCTCCAGGAAGTAGGTGTCATAAAAGAAATCAATGATAAGCTCTTGTCAGGCCTGCTGGTCGACCTTATGGTTTCTCACGTTGCATGGTCTGGCTGACGTTCTTCTGCCGACAAGAGCTTCAGTTTGTGACAGGGGAGGCTGTGCCATAAAATGAGTAAGTGTGTTTTTTTTGTTCGTGTCTGAAATATTTATTTGTTTTTTGTGGATTGAGAATGTAATATATGGTGTTGGCGTACATAAGCCGTTGGCTTGTGTGCGCTTTTGCATTATTTTTTTATCATATATTCTGTAGTCTTCTCAGGCAAGAGACTTTTTACTCCCCTTGTTGTGCATGCAATTGTTTTTTTGCGAACGCGTCTTTGTGGGGCTGTTTGTCTTTTGGTTTAACCTAACTTCAATATAGAGATGGAGATGTTAGCTGGTGCTTGCTGAACTTAAAGAAAATCTTCTAAAAACCGGTAAGGCCAAGGGGTGTATCAGCTTCAAAGCTCTGAATGAGTTATTACCGGATGAAATAAAAGATCCAGATGCAATTGAGAAAATTTTTAACTTTCTTGGTGATCATAATATTCAGATTGTAACCATTGAGAAAAATGGTGAAAAGCGAACTCTAGCCGGCGAAGTCTGGAATGAAAAGAAGCAGGCCGAGTTTGAAGAAAGCCAACTGATTGATATTGACCCGATCCTCGACGAGGAAGACAGCCACGACGCAGAAGAGACCACGACCACTTATCTTCGTGAAATGGGTCGTTTTGATCTTTTAACTCCAGAGGAAGAAGCAAAGTACTCCAAGACAATTCGTCAGGGTTTTGATGCCATCATTTCGGCCATTCGAACCGAGAGCTCAGGGGTCAATGAGATGTCTCTGCTTCGTACCCGTATTGATCTCTGGGAGAAGCGTGATCCAACTCTGAAACCAAAAAAGCAGCAGTTGAACTTCATGCGCTATAATGTCGTCAGTGCAGCTAAGAAATACACTGATGAAAGGGACCTCTTGGAACTCCAGGCTCTTGTTGAGGCCTATAGTCGTTCCATCGAGGTTGCCAAGGATGCCATGATCCGGGCAAATCTTCGACTCGTTGTTTCCATTGCCAAACGCTATATGCATCAAGGCCTGACTCTGGCTGATCTGATTCAGGAGGGGAATCTGGGATTGATGCGGGCCGTGTTTCGCTTTGACTATACCAAAGGGAATAAGTTTTCCACTTATGCCAGCTGGTGGATTCGTCAGGCAATCACTCGTGCAATTCTCGATAAGACAAGGACAATTCGATTGCCGGTTCATTTCCTTGAGCTTCGGAGTCAGTTCTTCAAGGCTTTTTATGCCCTGTATAAGGAACTTGGACGTGAGCCCACGCCCCTTGAGATATCCAAGCACACCGATCTTCCCATGGATAAGATCCTTGCTATCCTTGAGGCTTCACGTGAGCCCATATCTCTTGAGACCCCCGTGGGTGATGATGACTCAACACTTGGTGATTTTCTTGAGAATCAGGAATCCCAATCACCCTATGAGGCGGTACAAGTCCGTGAACTGGCAGGACGTGTCACAGAAATTCTTTCAACCTTGAGTGAGCGTGAGGAGAAAATTATTCGCCTCCGTTTTGGTATTGGTGAAAAGGCAGAATATACCCTGGAGGAGATTGGCAAACGATTTAACGTCTCCCGTGAACGTATTCGACAGATCGAGAAAAAAGCACTCAACCGTCTCCGCCATTCCAGTCGTCGAGATAAATTGAAAAACTTTCTTGATTAATACCACAAGCCCGGTTAGAAATTCGTGAATCGAAACGCGGATCCATTAACCAGTTAAAATCTTAAGGATGAAGCCGGGGTTACGTGCCCCGGCTTTTTTTATTTAATCATGAGAAAATTAATAGAAAAGGCGGGTCTGGGAGCAATCCTGGACAAAGTTGAGGCCGGTGAGCGGTTGAGTGGGGCTGATGGTCTTCAGCTTTATCAGAGTAATGATATACTGGCCATTGGTTATCTTGCCAATATGGTGCGGGAACGACTCAACGAAGATAAGGCCTATTTTATCTACAACCAGCACATTAATTACTCTAATATCTGCACCAATCTCTGTAAGTTTTGCGCATTTGGTAAAGACAAGAGTTCTGAGCTGGCCTATGAGATGACCCTGGAAGATGTCAAGGACAAGGTTCGACAACGTCTGGGTGAGCCCATTACAGAAATTCATATGGTCGGCGGCATTCATCCTGATCTTCCTTTTTCTTATTATCTGGATCTCCTTCGGGGAATTAAAGAAATTCGACCGGAAGTACACATCCAGGCCTTTACCTGCGTTGAGATAGCCCATTTGGCAACACTGGCCGACAAGCCGGTGGCTGAGACGCTTGAACTTTTGAAAGAAGCTGGTTTGGGGTCGATTCCTGGAGGCGGTGCTGAGGTCTTTGCCCCGCGCATTCGTGAACTCACCTGTGAGCGGAAGTTACCAGGCCAGGACTGGATAGAGGTGGCCAAGACGGCACATCGGCATGGTTTGAACACGAATGCCACCATGCTCTATGGTCATATTGAAACATTGGAAGAGCGCATTGAACATCTCGAAGCCCTGCGCGAGGCACAAGATGAGACTGGCGGTTTTCTGGCCTTTATTCCCCTGGCATTTCATCCCAAGAATACAGAGATGAGCTCTCTTTCCCGAACAAGCGGTATTGATGATCTGAAAAATATTGCCGTGGCTCGATTGATGCTCGATAACTTCCCGCATATTAAGGCGTACTGGGTAATGATCGGGCCGAAGATGGCACAGGTTGCTCTTTCTTTTGGCGCTGATGATATGGACGGTACGGTCAAAGAAGAGGTGATTACCCATATGGCTGGTGCTGATACTGATCAGGCCATCGGGAGTGATACGCTTATTCGGCTCATTAAAGAGGCTGGTCGAATGCCAATTGAGCGCGGTACACTCTACGATGTGATCGCAGTCCACAACTGATGGTTCAAGAACAATTCTGATCTGATATCATGCAAATGAAGATGACAAAGCAAGAGTGGCAGGATATTGCTGATAAAGTTCTGGCCGGTTCCCGGATCAGTGACAAAAACTTTCTCGCCCTGGCTCATTCCGCTGATCTCTATCAGCTGGCTTTTCTTGCCGACCATATGCGGAGCCGGTTACATCCTGAGGGGATGGTGACCTATGTTATTGACCGTAATATAAATTATACCGATATTTGTGTGTCTGCCTGTCAGTTCTGTGCCTTTTTTAAAGCACCGGAGGACGAAACAGGATATCTGCTCAGCTTTGATGAACTGTCTGAGAAGATATGCGAAACCAAAGAGTTGGGCGGTACCCAGGTTCTGCTTCAGGGTGGGCTGCACCCGGACAAACCTCTCGAGTATTACGAGGACATGCTCCGTTTCATGAAGAAAACAGGTATTCATGTTCACGGGTTCTCACCACCTGAGATCTGTCATTTTGCAGAATTGTCTGACCTGAGCATTCGTGAGGTTCTGAAGAGGTTGATGGCAGCTGGCCTTGACTCTATTCCTGGTGGTGGAGCTGAGATTCTTTCAGACCGGGTCCGCAAACTGACGGCACCCCGAAAATGTACGGCTGATCGCTGGATCGAAGTGATGGAGGAAGCACACCTCCTGGGAATGAAGACCACAGCAACCATGATGTTTGGTCATGTGGAGACCATGGAGGAACGGCTCGAGCATCTGCGTCGCCTCCGTGAACTGCAGGATCGTACCGGCGGTTTTACGGCCTTTATTCCCTGGCCCTTTCAACCTGATCATACCCCGCTTATTATTTATACTCCGATCAATAAAACCAGCGGTATCGAATACTTACGCATGCTGTCACTCTGTCGGATTTATCTTGATAATTTTGATAATGTCCAGGCCTCCTGGGTGACTCAAGGACCTAAGATTGCCCAACTGTCTCTCTTTTTTGGCGCCAATGATTTCGGAAGTACCATGATTGAAGAGAACGTGGTGGCTGCAGCGGGAGTCAGTTTTCGACTTTCTGAACAGGAAATACGGACACTTGTTACTGATGCCGGTTTTCAGCCACGACAGCGGCTCATGGACTATACATTGGTTGATTGATTGTAACTCTTCAGTAGCGCCCCATCTGCTTTGTCATCGGCCTCTCATGTACTGATCAGTACATTTTGCAGGTCTCTTTCGCGTATCTGGCGCACTGCGGAAGAGTTACAGCGCACGGTTTTATGTTTATTTCCGGCATGAAGTTGAATAAGTTACGATTGATTTTTCATTTCACAAAACTGATATGTAGCTGAGAGCTGTTATGAGCCCTTTGCCGGAAACGTTTTTTCTTTATCGAGCCCCCTGGGTCCTGCCCATAGTCACCCCGGCCATTTCAGACGGGGCCGTTCTGTGCAGCGCCGGGCGTATTGTTTCCGTGGGCTCTGCTGTTCAGCTGCAACAGGAATTTCCACAGGCCGTGGTGCACCATTGTGATGGTGTCTTAATGCCTGGCCTGGTCAATGCCCATTGCCATCTCGAACTTTCACACCTTGATCAAATTTCACAACCCAATGAAACAGGAAGCATGTGTGACTGGATTCAGGAGCTCCTTGCCTGTCGCTTTCAAGATCAGGATACGACTGTGGCAAGAACTGCTGCACGCCGGGCATTGATCGGGCAGTACGAATCTGGTGTGGCTCTCCTGTTGGATATCGGCAATGATGAATCCTGTCTTGCTGACTATTCCGTCCAGGGACTTGAGCGTCTGTTTCTTCTGGAATGTCTTGCTGCTACAACTGTATCTGAACAACAGGCACTTGCCACGATTAAACAGTTACCTGATACTGCCCTAGCTACGGCTCATGCCCTTTATTCCACCAGGCCTGAGTTGCTCACGACTTTGAAGCAACGAGCAGACAGAATGAATCATGTTTTTTCATTGCATTTGGCTGAATCAATCGATGAAATGCTCTTTCTGGGCGATGGCCGTGGTTGTTTTGCAAATTTTCTTGCTGAACGTGGAGCTGCCGATTTTCCAGTCCCCAGAACTTCCATGCAGCATGGTGGAGTCACTGAAATCCTCGCTGATCTGGGTCTATTGAGTGAAAACTTACTCTGTGTCCATGGGGTTCATCTGACTCAACAGGATTTGGATCGATTGGCCCATGCAAAGGCTTCAGTCTGTCTTTGTCCCGGGAGTAATCGTTTTCTCAAAGTCGGGATGGCTCCAGTAACACAAATGCTTGTATCCGGTCTTCTGCCAGCGTTGGGTACAGACTCTATTGCCTCAAATGAGACATTGGATATCTGGCGTGAGGTGCAATTTATCCGTGAGGATCACCCTGAGATTCCACCTGAGACTGTTCTTGCCATGGCAACCTTGGGTGGCGCACGGGCCTTGGGTCGTGCAAATGACTATGGCTCTCTGGTTCCTGGAAAAAAGGCTCAACTCCTTCATGTGGTCTCATCTGCCCTATGTGAAGCAAGCAACTCTGTAGAACTGCTTGATGTGCTGACCACAGCTGGGCGGCCACAGGATATAGACTGGCTTGACGGTTCATCAGATGAGCCCTCAACAATGATGGTAAATAACGGGATGAACAGATGACAGATGTGAAGCTTGCCAGGATAGGCATGGTTAATTTCATCAATACTGCACCGATCTATGAAATTTGGAAGGAGCTTGTGCATCCCCAGAGCTGGCAAGTTGTTGAAGCAGTACCCACTGTCTTGAACCGGATGCTGTCAGAGGGCGAGCTTGATCTTGGCTTTGTTTCCTCCCATGAGTATTGTCGCCAGCCTCAGAACTACAGGATATTGGCAGATCTTTCCATCAGCGCCAACGGGCCAGTGGGCTCGGTATTTCTTTTCTCGCAGTGTCCGCCCCAAGAGCTGGATGGCCAGATTGTTTTGTTGAGTGGACAGTCCCAGACATCGGTCTATCTGCTCAAGATCATTCTGGAAGAATTTTATGGTATTCGTCCTGTGTTTCAAGTGGGTGATGTGCGAGAAGCTGGCGCGAAAGACTGGTCAGGAGCCGGGGTGCTGGCCATTGGCGATGACGCTCTGCGCCTGCATGGAGCGAAACAGTTTTCCTGGCAACTTGATCTGGCCGAAGTCTGGAAAGAGCATACTGGGCTGCCGTTTGTCTTTGCTGTTTTTGCGGCGCGAGAAGAGTTTTGTTTGAATTACCCTGATCTTCTTTCAGCGATCCACTCAAAGCTGGTCAGTTGCCGCAAGCAGGGTGCCAGTTCTCTGGTGCGGATCAGTCGCCTGGTGGCACCACGTATTCCTATGGATCCGGAACGTTGTTTGACGTATCTTCAGGCCATACAACATGATTTTGATTCCATCAAGCAACAGGCCTTGAGCCGCTTCTTTCAGTTTCTGATTCAGCGCGGAGAGGCAAGTGAGGAAGCTCAGCCGTTGAAAATCATCCCCCTGACTGCTTGATGAATTATGGAGAACAGTAGATGAAACTGTCGCAGCGTAAGAAAATCCTGGTTGCTGTCACCGGGGCCTCGGGAATGCTCTATCTGGATGTATTTCTGACCGAACTGGCCAGGCTTGATGTTGAGGTGCACGGCATCTGTTCATCGGCGGGACGACAGGTCCTGGCGTTGGAACAGGGGAGGGGGCCCGAAGAGTTGCCCGCAGTGTCTCGCTGGTTTGACGAGAAGGATTTTGCCGCCCCGCCATCTTCAGGCTCCAGTGGCTATCAGGCCATGGTGGTTCTGCCGTGCAGTATGGGGAGCCTGGCCGCAATTGCCCAGGGGTTGTCAACAAATTTAATTCATCGTTCAGCCGATGTGGTACTCAAAGAACGGAAAAGGCTTGTTCTGGTGGTTCGTGAGACCCCGTTCAACAGGACTCATCTGAAGAATATGCTTGCGGTCCATGATGCAGGTGGTGTGATTTGTCCACCATTGCCCAGCCTTTATTTCAAGCCTGAGACTCTTGAAGAGGCGGCCCGTACTTTTGCCTGGCGCCTGGCAGATCAGATTGGGCTGGATATTCCCGGCCGTAGACGTTGGGCGGATGAAGTATGCTGAAAAAGGTTTCCATTCTCCTGGAGATGATCAAGTTTAAACTGACCATCTTTGCGCTTCCCTTTGCCTTTATGGGTGCATTTCTGGCAGCTGGAGGAGTGCCTGAATGGATGATCTTCTTCTGGGTGGTCCTGGCCATGGTTGGTGCCCGGACTGCAGCCATGGGTTTCAATCGCATCGTTGACCGGCGTTTTGACGCTGCCAATCCGCGTACTGCCGAGCGTGCCCTGCCAGCCGGTGAAGTGAAGCTGGTCGAGGCCTGGGCTATGGTCATGCTAGCCTCTCTTCTTTTTTTCATCTCCTGCTGGCAGCTCAACCGTTTAGCACTGACCCTTGCGCCTCTGGCCCTCTCCTTAACCTTTTTCTACTCAGTGACCAAACGTTTCACCTCGTTTTGTCATCTGGTATTGGGGATTGCTCTGGCCTTCTCACCATTGGGTGGCTGGGTGGCAGTGAGTGGCAGCCTTGCGGGTTTTCCATGGGCATTATCCGTTGGGGTTCTGCTTTGGGTTGCAGGCTTTGATACTATTTACGCATGTCTGGATAGTGACTTTGATCGCAAGGCTGGTCTCCACTCTCTCCCCGCTCGTCTGGGGGCAAAGGTGGCCTTTCGCCTGGCAAAGGTCTTTCACCTGCTGGCCTTTGTCGGTTTTACTCTGACAGGTGTTCAGGCAGGGCTGAATGCCTGGTATTATCTCGGGATCGCGGTGACCGCAGGGGCTCTCTGTTATCAGCATTACCTGGTCAATCCCAATGATCTGTCGCGTATTCATGCCTCCTTCTTCTCTATGAATGGCCTGATCAGTCTTGCCCTGTTCATTTCTACCTGGGTTGCTCTTATCACTGCGGTCTGAACAGTATTGATCTGTTCTTTCTAGCCTTGTCCTCGTCCACCATTTGCAGAAGTATTATTCCGAGAATAAAAAATGAGATGAGCGAGAGTATGGCATTGCGTGAAGATCCGCTCCAATGACGCATGAGTCCGAAAATAAACGGCCCCAGTACTGCTGAAAACTTACTGACGACCGAGTAAAAGGCAAAGAACTCTGCCGAGGAGTCTTTGGGGATGATTGAGGCGTAGAAGGAGCGGCTGATGGCCTGTGAGCCTCCGAGGACCAGACCAACGATGCCGCCAAGCACGAGGTATTCGGTCTCTGTTTGAATAAAATATGCATAAACGACCACAGCAGACCAGGTCACCAGAGAGAGCAGTATTGCCTTTTTGCTGTTGGTTTTTTCTGCAATCCAGGCAAAGAAGAGGGCGCCGGGGATCGCGACCACCTGAACCAGGAGCAGGGTGCACATTAAGGCAGTTGCCGAAAGGTGGAGTTCTTGCCTGCCATATATGGTGGCCATAATAATGACTGTCTGAATGCCTTCATTGTAGACAAGAAAAGCCAGCAGGAACAGGAGCAGATGACGCTGGTGTTTGACTTGCCCCATGGTTTGCCAAACCCTGGAAAGACCCAGGGCCGGATAGGTCAAAGCCATGGTGTGAAACGCAAATCTTCTGGGTATTTCTCTGGCAACTTGTTTTTCCTGAAGCAAACAGGCACTGATCAGAGCAAATCCTCCCCACCAGAGAGCAGCACTCAGCATTCCCAGCCTTGCAGCTGACTCCTCAGTTATTCCGAATAAATCATGAGCGGCAATGAGTATCAGGGCACAGCCAAACTGAATGGCCCCACCTGCGTAGCCATAGGCAAAACCCTTGCTGGATACTCGGTTTTCCTGCCCCGTCATGGCAATATGGGGAAGGAAGGCATCATAAAAAACGTTGGCTCCAACAAATCCTATCTGCGAAATGACAAAAAGAACAATGGTCAGCCAGACTTGACCTGGCCCGCAAAACGAAAGCAGGGTGGCGCTGATTACCCCCAGATAACAGAAGCTAAAGAGAAAACGCTTTCTTGTTGCACTAAAATCAGCAATTGCCCCCAGGGTCGGTGCAAACAGGAAAATTATGAAAGCAGCCGCTGAAGCCATGAATCCCCAGAGGGTTTCTGCTGCAAACAGGGTCTCTCCCACAAGAAATCCCTGCGGTGGAACCACAACTGCGGCAAAGTACATGGGTAAGATGCCCACAGCAATGGTGGTCATGTAGGCGGAGTTTGCCCAGTCGTACATGGCCCAACCAAAAATAACCCGTTTGTTGCCACGTATGGTCGTTGTGTGTGGGGGAGGTGTTGGTTGACTCAACAACGTTCTCCGGAAAAAATGCAGTTAGCGTCGGTTGTTTTTACTTTATTCAATCATTGATTGATTATTTCTGGATCGTATCATCATTTTATGGGATTGTTAAGTCAGGCGGTTTGACATTGCAAACATGAGAATAGGATTTTGGTTTTTTGTTATACTTTAACAGAGCGTTAATATATGGGGACGTGAGTCATGCTTGAGAGGTTTATATTTTGATTTCACTACTGATCCGTTTAGTTGTACTCGGCTCCCTGGGGCAGCTGCTGGCAGGGACAGTGACTCTGGCCGAGTCGCTTGAGGCGCAGCCTCGGGTGAATGAAGTATCTGCTTTGGCCATTGACTGTCGGCCTGAAGTCCTGACCTATGATATCTCCTGGACTGGAGGAATTAAAATTGGAAAAATGAACCTGGCTGTTGTGCGTAATGACAAGGATGAAACGTGTGAAATTCATGCTCGTGTCAGGGATTCAGGTTTGTTTCGTCTTTTTTATCCGGTGGATGATACCTTTGTTACCCAGGTAGATGAGACTTGGCTGCCGCTCAGGTATGAGGTGGAGCAGCGTGAAGGGGAGGGCTACGAGGCCCGACGACTGACTGTCTATGACCAGAGGCAAGGATTGATCAGATACTGGAAAAATAAGGGAGAAGAACAAGAGTTTACAGCGGCTGGCCCGGTGCATAATGAGTTTACTTCATTTTTTGTGACACGTTTTTTGCCCTGGAGTACAGAGCACACTCGCTTTGTCGTGCCAACCTGGGCCGATGAAAGCCGTAACCCGGTTGAGGTGGAGTTACGTGGTACAAAGAGGATTTACAGTCATTACATGGGCACGGTGGAGACACTCGAGGTGCTACCGCGCATGACCTTCAAAGGCCTGTATGATAAGAGCGGTGATACCGTTATCTGGTTCTCTGACGACAGATGCCGAATCCCGCTTCGCATTAACTCAAAAATCTTAATCGGCTCTCTGACAGCAGAACTGAAGGAATATGATGGCGAGCGGTGCCCGGAATGGCTGGAGCGTATTGCTCAGCGTCGTTCAGCCCTTGCTCCTGAGCTGGATTGGTCAGGTATGGGCGACTAAATGATGATTTCAGTCTATTTCATCACTTAATCAACGGGTAAGTGCGGTTTTGGATGCGCCCCTTGATAAAAAAGTATATACTGTCAAATTTCATTTGGGGCTTTGTGGGTTTTGTGTGGTTCCACGGCCCTGTTCTGTCTGTCATTAAATCAATAACAATTGAAGGCTAGAAGGAGAAAATTATGAAACTGATACTTTTGGGTGCCCCCGGTGCCGGAAAAGGCACTGTAGCTAAATTATTGACCGCAGTTGACGGGTCTGTTCAGATTTCAACCGGTGATATCCTGCGTGGCGCGGTGAATGCCGGTACTGATCTTGGTAAAGAAGCTCAGGGCTACATGAATCGCGGTGATCTGGTTCCTGATTCACTGATTATGGGTATCATGGAAGATCGCCTCCAGGAGCCAGACTGCGAAAAAGGCTTTCTGCTCGACGGATTTCCACGAACCATTCCCCAGGCCGAGGAACTTAAGACTCTTTTGGCCAAGCTCAACATTGAACTGGATATGGCAGTTGAGATTGATGTTCCCCGTGATGTGATCCTTGATCGTCTTTGCACTCGTCGGACCTGCGCCAACGGTGACTGTCAGGCTATTTATAACGTCAAGTCCAACCCGCCTAAAGTCGAGGGAATCTGTGACAAGTGTGGCAGCCCCGCCATTCAGCGTGAGGACGAGACCGAGGAGGCCATCACCCATCGTCTCGAAACCTATAACGAGAAGACCGCCCCTCTCATTGGTTTTTACAAGAACGAAGGTCTGCTCATGACTGTTACCGCTACCTCCAGTGATGATGTAATTGCAGCTGTTAAGGCCAAACTGTCCCTGTAATTTTTTGTTTTTAGTGGCGGTTTCACAGCATATCAGTGCAGTGAAACCGCCTTTTTTTGACTCTGTAAAGGAGAATTGCCCCGATGACTGATGCTATGATAACAACTGATTTTCCGACCCTCAACCTCCTGCACCGTGGTAAGGTTCGTGACATGTATGGCATACCCGGCCATGATGATAAGCTGATCATGGTAGCCACAGACAGAATTTCCGCCTATGACGTTGTTATGGATGATCCCATTCCGGGCAAGGGTGCTGTTCTGACGCAACTGTCTTTGTTCTGGTTTGATTTGCTTGGAGATATTGTTGAAAATCACCTGATCAGCGCCGATGTGGATGAGTATCCAGAGGTCTGCCAACCCTATGCGGATCAACTTCGGGACCGATCAATGCTTGTTCGTAAAACACAGCCTCTTCCTGTTGAGTGCATTGTTCGTGGTTATATATCTGGTTCGTTCTGGAAGGCTTATCAGAAAAATCGGGTGGTCTGTGGTTTTGAGTTACCCGAAGGCCTGCAGGAATCAGATCAGTTTCCTGAGGTTCTTTTTACCCCATCCACCAAGGCTGATCAGGGTGATCATGATGAGAACATTTCATTGGAACAGCTTGAGGCCAAAATGGGACCTGAGCGCAGCCGTGAAATAGCCGAAATCAGTATACAGCTGTACTCCCGTGCGGCTGAGTATGCCCGCAAAAAAGGAATTATTATTGCTGACACCAAGTTTGAGCTGGGTGAAATTGATGGTAAATTGATTCTGATTGATGAGGTCCTGACTCCTGACTCCTCACGTTTCTGGCCTGTGGATGAGTATCAGCCAGGCAAAGGACAGCCCAGCTTTGACAAACAGTTTCTTCGCGATTATCTCTCGACACTGGACTGGGATAAAAATCCTCCTGCACCAGCATTGCCAGCTGAAATTACGGCAAAAACCAAAGAACGCTATGAAGAGGCTGTGCGCAGGATTACTACCTGATAGTCAGCTCCTCTGGTGACGTTGGATGAGTAAAAAAGCCTGACCGGAGATCTTCGGTCAGGCTTTTTTTATGGGTGCGGGTATCATTGGGAAATGAGGATTTTCATTCAGAATCAGGGCGCGCTCAGTCTATTACCGCAGGCATGCCATTGATCTCCCAATGATCAAAAGTTGAGCGCAATGCAGATATCGGGTGAAAAGAGAATTTTTCAGGGGAACCATGAGATTCAGCCCGGAATTTGTTGAACTTTAATCAGATTTGTTGTTCCAGGTTCTGAGACCGGACTGCCCAGTGTAATGACAATGATTGCCGCGGGAGGAAGCAGTCTGTGGGCGAGAATAGTTTCTTCAGCTGTCCTGATTAAAGATTCTGTGTCGGCCTGCATATCAATAGACATTGATCGTACACCGTGCAATATTGACAGTTGCTTTTGTACCTGGGGTGAAGTTGTGAGGGCCAGAATGGGGACCAGGGGTCTGTTTTTGGCCAGAAGCCTTGCTGTGGAACCTGTTTTTGTGAAGGCCACGATCAGTCCGGCTTTGACCGTGAGGGCGGTGCGACAGGCAGCTTGGGCTATGGCTTCATCAATTGAGGTGAAGTCATCACTGGCACGTTCTTTGAGGAATATAGAACTACATTTTCTATTGGCATACAGTTCCTGTTCAACTTCACCAGCGATTCGACTGAGTACCTGAACTGCTTCCCCCGGGAACTTTCCCACCGAAGTCTCACCCGAGAGCATCAGTGCATCACTGCCGTCGAGGATTGCATTGGCTGCGTCTGAGGTCTCGGCTCGTGTTGGTACTGGTCTGCTGATCATGCTCTCCAGCATTTGAGTGGCGGTAATCACCGGTTTTCCAGCTGCAATACATGCCCTTATGATGTTTTTCTGGATCATGGGTACTTTTTCAAGTTTCATTTCCACGCCC
Source organism: Candidatus Desulfatifera sulfidica (assembly GCA_014381505.1). Taxonomy (GTDB): domain Bacteria; phylum Desulfobacterota; class Desulfobulbia; order Desulfobulbales; family Desulfocapsaceae; genus Desulfatifera; species Desulfatifera sulfidica. The sequence continues at coordinate 25,341 of JACNLK010000048.1, forward strand.
AGATCTCCACGTGCGACCATGATGCCATCTGTTGCGGCAAGTATTTTAGGAAAATCTTCAACTGCCTCAGGTTTTTCAATCTTGGCTATGATTTCGATCTTTTTACCGTGTGCATTGATTTTATGACGCAACTCTTCAATGTCAGAGGCTTGCCGAACAAAAGAAAGTGCGACAAAATCAAAATCCTCATCCAGAATAAAAGCAAGATCCTGCACATCTTTAGAAGTCAAAGCCGGGACTGAAAGGACACTGTCCGGTAGATTCAGTCCTTTGCGGCTTGTAATTGGACCGCCGACCACGACTTGACACTGAAGAGATTGATTGCTCTTGTCAAGAACCAGAAGGTCAATTTTCCCATCATCAATCAGGACATGTTGTCCGACCTGGATATCGTCAACCAGGAAGCGGTCAAGAATGGGAATGGATTGTGTCCCGAAAGGTTGCTCCAGGGTCAGGCTCACAGCATCACCTTGGGCAAGGATAATCGGCTCCTGGGGCAGGTCTCCGATCCTGATTTTTGGTCCCTGAAGATCTGCCAGTAATCCGATGACTTGTCCGTTCTCTTCGGCCAGACGTCTGATTCGCCCAATCTGCCTTTTTTTGGCGGCCAGGTCGCCATGGGAAAAGTTGAATCGAAACAGATCGACTCCAAGTTGAAGGAGTTTCGTCATCTCGAATTCCTGGTCACAGGAAGGGCCAACAGTGGCAATAATCTTTGTTCGGCAGCGGGTGGCTAGTGTCTTCATTATATAAGTTGCAGGGTGATGGGATGGAGGGGATCTGCACAACAGTGCTGCGAGTGATTATGTGAATAAGTCAGCGATGTGAATCATTTTACCATACTCTGTGATGGCTGTGGTATACTATCGCTGTTGTCATGGATTGTGGGTGAAATGTACACTTCAAGCTCAATTGTAATTTGTTGCAGTTGTATCTTGTTTCCCGAACAGTACTTTTTTTGGATAGTTTTCGCCTCGGTTTTTTATGATTCATTCCTTGGCGATGATTTTGTTCATTGTGAGCAGAATCGGTTCTTTTGAGAACTGGGCATGATAACGGTATTTATTACTTGAGCACAATAATACAGGATGGGAATGAATGACTGAAGAAAACGGTAGCACCACAGGCAGGAAGAGCGGCAAACCACAGAAGAGGCCTGGCTCCGGAGTGAAAAGTGAGGCAGGGGCGCCATCAGTCGGGGATGCGACTGGTTCCGGCCAGCCTCTTTCTCAGAGTAAAGCTGACAATAATCATGCCAAAAAAAATAATGATGCCCCAAGGCATAAGCGTGGCCCGAAGAAAAATACTCCTGAGAACAGTTTCTGGGATCCAGCCAGTTTTGTGGTTGAACCCCAGGCGGGTAAAACCCGTTTTCATGATCTGGATCTCCCTGCAGAGTTGATGCATGCTATCCATGATCTGGAGTTTGAGTTCTGTACTCCTATCCAGGCCGAGGCTCTGCCGCAGGCCATTGCCGGGCGTGATGTGGTGGCCAAGGCCAGTACCGGCACCGGTAAAAGTGCGGTTTTTCTGATTGCTTCATTTGCACGGTTGCTCCAGAAAGAGCAGGGACGACGCAGACCGGGCCGTCCGCAGGTCTTGGTTATTGCACCCACACGAGAGCTGGTTGTTCAGTTGGCCAAAGATGCGCGTGCCCTTGGCAAATATACAGAGCTTGAGGTTGTTGCTGCCTATGGCGGTATTGATTATCAAAAACAGCGTCAGCGCTTGCAGGAAAAGCGGGTGGATATCCTGGCAGCGACTCCCGGACGCCTGCTTGATTATGTGGGGAAAGGTGTTGTCAATCTGTCTGAGGTTTCCATCATGGTTATTGATGAGGCTGATCGAATGCTCGATATGGGCTTTATACCGGATGTCCGCAAGATCATCTATAAGACGCCCGATAAATCAAAACGACAGACTGTGCTTTTCTCCGCGACCTTGACCGAGGACGTTAAACGTCTTTCTTCACAATGGTGCAGAGAGCCGGTTTCCATTGAGACTGAGTCAGATCAGATGACAGTTGAAACGGTTGAGCAGATCGTCTACATGACCACCACGACTGAGAAGTATGATGTCCTCTATAATCTGCTTCAGAGTGGTGATTGTGATCGAGTCATGATCTTTACCAATATGAAAAATGAAGCCAGGCGTTTGAGTGAGCGTTTACGTCGTAACGCAATTGATTGCGTTCTCCTGAGTGGGGATGTCCCGCAGCAAAAACGGAGCTCCCGTCTTGAATCATTTCGTGAAGGCCGGGTGAAGATATTAGTTGCAACTGATGTGGCTGGGCGAGGTATCCATATTAATGGTATCAGTCATGTGGTGAACTATACACTTCCCTATGAACCTGAGGATTATGTTCACCGTATCGGGCGCACCGGGCGTGCTGGAAAACCTGGAATTTCCATAAGCTTTGCAGATGAATCTGGTGGCTTTTACTTGCCTGACATCGAGGAATTCATAGGCGAGAGCCTCCCTTGTGCCGTACCGCCAGAGGAGTTACTGGTTCCGGCTCCCAAAGGGACTGTGCAGATTAAAAGTGAAAAATTTATTGATTCAGGTAAAAGTAAAAAGGGGATGAAAGGAGGGCGTCGGCCACGCCGCTAATAATTGCTGAGATTTTGGCAGTTGGAGAACCCGGTTAGATAAAGGCTGGTCAGTTGAGTAATCACTGACCAGCCTTTTGTGTTTTGCCCGCTATGGTTGAAAAATCCTGCCTGCGCCAGGAAGGCGTCACCCTGACCACCGGGGCTACATCTGTAACCAGCAATAATTATTGTAAAATTGTAATGTGTAACTTCAGAAGAAGAAATCCCTGTTGAACACTCTGGGAAAAATTTAATAATTGAGACATATTTGAGGTGAATGATTATCGTTTTCGGTAAATAAAGAGCGTCACAGCCTAGACTGAAACAGAGAAGGAGCAAGTTGTGGACTTTCAAAACATAAATGAAATAGAACCGGGCAGAAACATCCTGGGGCAGGAGGAAAGTCCTTATCTCCTGCAGCACGGAAACAATCCGGTCCACTGGCAGGTCTGGGATGAGCAAGCTTTTATCCGGGCCCAAGTGGAGGACAAGCCCATCTTTTTATCAATTGGTTATTCCACCTGTCACTGGTGTCATGTCATGGCCCATGAATCCTTTGAAAATGAAAAAGTTGCCGCGTTTCTCAATACTCATTTTGTGAACATCAAGGTGGATCGGGAGGAGAGACCCGATGTGGATCAGGTCTATATGGCGGCCTGCCAGATGTTGACCGGAGCAGGAGGGTGGCCACTTTCTCTGTTCCTGCTTCCTGATCTGAAACCTTTTTATGCCGGAACCTATTTCCCACCTCAGGCCCTTTCTGGGCGGCCTGGTTTCATGGATCTCCTGCAATCAATTAATCAGGTCTGGAAGCATCAGCGCGGACAGGTCAATCAGACTGCGGAAGATCTGTTCAGTCGCTTGAAAGAACAGGATGCGTATGTTTCAGGGCACCTTGATGATCATTGGCTTGATCGTGGAACCGCTCAGTTTTCTGAAAGTGTTGATGTGAAACATGGAGGATTTGGCGGAGCACCGAAGTTTCCCCGCCCGGTTGTGCCGGATTTTCTCCTTCGCCATGGTGGTCGAATCGAAGATCTCCGTATTCAGAAGATGGGCCTGAATCATCTCCTGGCCATGGCACGGGGGGGAATTCATGATCAGGTGGGGGGCGGTTTTCACCGATATTCTGTTGATGAGGCCTGGCAGGTGCCTCATTTTGAGAAAATGCTCTACGATCAGGCTCAACTGGCCAATGTTTATCTGTTTGCCCATGAACAGACAGGTGATCCTTTTTTTGCCCAGGTTGCCAGAAATACCCTGGATTATGTGTTGCGTGATCTCAAGGATGAGCGTGGAGTCTTCTACTGCGGTGAGGATGCCGATAGTCCGGATCTGAAGTCACCTGGTATTCAACGGGAGGGCGCTTTCTATCTGTGGCGCTTGGATGAATTGAAAGCACTCCTGACTCCTGATGATATGAAACTCTTAACACTGATCTTTGCTCTGAGGGCTCAGGGAAACGTCATCCATGATCCACACCTGGAGTTTTCGGGGCAGAACGTTTTCTGCCGTCAGCATCACTGGCGCAGAGACTGTGTTGTCCAAGGTCTGGCTGAGCAGGATGTTGAAGAGCGCTTGAAAGGAATCATGGGGATTTTATTCGAGGCCAGGCGGCAACGACCGCGTCCTCATCGGGATGAGAAGATACTGGTATCATGGAATGGCTTGATGATCTCGGCCTTGGCACGTGCTGGAGCTGTTCTTAAGGATGAGCGTTATTCTCAGGCGGCGGTTCAGGCAGCAGATTACTTTGCCATGAAATTTCAGAAACAGGGCGCGTTGCGCCACTGGTGGCGATCTGATGAAAGGGATTGTCCTGCGGGGCTGGCTGATTATACGTCACTCGTGCAGGGTCTGCTGGACATGTTCGAAGCTGGAAGAGATCAGCAATGGTTGGATATTGCTCTGGCCTTGAGTCGAAAACAAGATGATATTTTTGCTGATGGTCGAGGTGGGCTCTATGATTATCAGGATCGTTCTGATCTCCTGTCGCGGGGCCGCACAGATTATGACGGGGCAGAACCGGCACCCGGATCGGTGGCTGTCATGAATTATCTGCGTCTTGGGGTCCTCTGTAATGATCAATGTTGGGTCCGGCGAGCCGAGGAAGTCTTAAGTACCTTTGCGCAATCCCTGAACCGTTATCCAGCGGCCCTGCCGCACATGCTTTCAGCCATGGAATACCGGCGCACTTTCTGCTGATCTCCTCTCCTGCAATCAAAATGCACACAAAAAAGGCGGTCTCAATAAAGGACCGCCTTTTTGTGTGCAGGTATTACGCGTTAAGCTTCATGGCAATTCTTGCCACATGCTCACCTTGATAGCGAGCACCGGCCAATTCATTCTCAGAAGGCAGGCGAGAACCATCCGTGCCGGCAATCGTTGATGCACCGTATGGTGAGCCGCCTGTGATTTCATCGTTACGCATCTGTCCGTCAAAAGCATAAGGCAGGCCAACGACGACCATGCCGTGGTGCAGGAGTGTGGTGAGAAAAGAAAGGATGGTCGCCTCCTGACCTCCATGTTGAGTGGCCGTCGAGACAAAGACACTGCCCACCGTGCCCACCAGAGCACCTTGCTGCCAGAGACTTCCTGTTGCATCAATAAACTGACTCATTTGACCGCACATATTGCCGAAACGAGTTGGCGTCCCAAAAATAATCGCTCCGGCTTCGGAGAGTTCATTCACTGTGGCAACAGGAATGTCGGTTAGATTTTTCTGGGCCTCGGTGGCACCCATTGCGGCAATGACGTCATCGGTCAATGTCTCAGGGACGCGACGTAATACAACTTCCACTCCGTCAACAGAAGATGCGCCTTCGGCAACTGCTTCAGCCATCAGTTGTATATGTCCATAAAGGGTATAAAATAAAATGATAATTTTCATGTCAGGCCTCCCGGATCTGTGTTGATCTGTACATCACAATATTAAGGTACCTTGGATGAACTGTAATTCTCAAGATACTACTACATTGTAGCGATGAAAGGTGGGGCTGGCAAGGGGAATTATCTGCGATTGAGCAAGGTGAGAACGTTGAGATAAATCTTTTCTGAAATATCGTCGATGATTAAACTCAATGCTTCTGCCTCATTTCCGGCAGTTTGCGTGTTGCTGCTGCCAATGAAGTAGGATTCGGTCCAGGTTTCAGAGGGGATTTCCAGGAGAAGCAGGTTGCTCGATTGATCCTTGAGAACATAGCGAACGGTGAGAATGACTTTGACTTCACTGGTCGCCCCTGTGCCTGCAGAAGTGAGGCTTGGAATATCAAGGCTGATAATTTCGCCAGCCAGGAGAAGATTGGCAGCTTTCCCAGGTGAAACTGCTTTGATTGCAGATGATTTCTGAAACCATCGCTGAAGCGAGCGAGACATGCGGCTACTGAGGCCGAGATCACTGGTTCGATTCTTCCAGGGATTAATCTGGATAGTCTGTTCCGGGCCTGTGTAGATATAGGGATTGCGATAGCCACATGATACAGGCAGGCACAGAATGACTAGGATGAGAATCAGGATTCGGCCAGACGTCTTCATGGTTCTTTCCCCGAGTTACTGGTCAGACAACGATGTTGACCAATTTGTTTTTAATAACAATTGTTTTACGTACTGTTTTGTCAGTAATAAATTTTTGGATATTGGGGTCAGACAAGGCCATTTGCTTGACGGTATTCTCATCCTGATCAGCGGCAACCTGGAAACGTGCACGGACTTTACCATTCACTTGGATAACCACAGTTACTTCGTCATCACGAGCTGCATCCTCATTAAATTCCGGCCATGCTTCCTGATCAATAGTGGTCGGTTTTCCCATCTGTTGCCAGAGCTCCGCTGTAAAATGGGGGACCATGGGTGACAGGAGAAGGAGGATGGTCTCGCATGCTTCGTGAATCAGGACAGGATCAACTGCCTGCTCCGCCTCACCTGCAGAAAGAGATGAGAGCGTGTTGAATAATTCCATGACGCCGCTGATGGCCGTGTTGAAATGGAAGTTGTTTTCAATGTTCTCCGTTACACGGCGTATAGTCTGGTGAGTCTTGCGGTGCAGTGAGCGACCGGACTCGTTCATGTCAGCATCGTTTATTGCCCCGTCAGTCTTGAGTTGTTCAAGGTTTGACATGATATAGCGATGGATGCGATTCAAAAAGCGGAAGGAGCCTTCGACGCCCTTGGCGTTCCATTCAAGATCCTTTTCAGGGGGCGCGGCAAAGAGGCTGAAAAGTCGTGTTGTGTCGGCTCCATATTGCTGGATCAGATCATTGGGGTCAACCACATTCCCCTTAGATTTTGACATCTTGGAACCGTCCTTGATCACCATGCCTTGAGTAAGAAGGTTGGTGAAGGGCTCGTCAATGGTCAGATAACCCAGATCGCGTAGAACCTTGGTAAAAAAACGAGAGTAGAGAAGATGCAGAATAGCGTGTTCTACACCACCAATGTACTGATCAACGGCCAACCAGTGAGCTGCCTTGTCTTTGTTCAGCGGGGCCTTGTCTTCCCGTGGGCTGGTGTAGCGGGCAAAATACCAGGATGACTCCACAAATGTATCCATGGTGTCAGTCTCACGTCGGGCCGATCCGCCACAGGCAGGACAGTTGGTTTCAATAAAAGAAGGGCGCTGGTGCAAAGGGGCGCATTGCTCTTCCGCTCCGTTTTTATCTGCTGGTAGAACGATTGGCAGGTCGCTCAGGGGAACAGGCTGAACACCACAACTCTCGCAATGAATCATCGGGATTGGCGTCCCCCAGTAACGCTGGCGGGAGATGCCCCAGTCGCGGAGACGAAAGGTTGTCTGGGCAAGACCAAAACCCTGCTGTTCCGCGTGGGTCACAATGGCTTTTTTGGCAACTGAAGAATCCATGCCAGTAAAGTCGCCGGAATTGGCTAACAGGCCGACATCTGTGCATGCCTCAGACATTGTGTTTACATCAATATCTGTGTCTGCCGGAATAACCACGGGTTTGATGTCCAGGTCGTATTTGCGGGCAAATTCAAAATCACGCTGATCATGGGCTGGTACGGCCATGACCGCACCTGTGCCATATTCCATG